>JAZFUA010000201.1:0-8093 GCA_036446975.1 Dehalococcoidales bacterium | reverse complement strand
GTTGAAACCGAACCAGCCGAAGAATAATATGAAGGTGCCGATGACCACGAAGGGCAGGTTGTGCCCCTTAATCACGTTAGGAGTGCCGTCTTTATTAAATTTTCCAATCCGGGGTCCCACCATTGCGGCAGCTATCAGGGCCGTCAGCCCGCCTACCATATGGACGACTCCGGAACCGGCGAAATCAGCAACCCCGGTGGCTCCGCCGATTGTGATATTGCTTAACCAGCCACCACCCCAGACCCAGTGTCCGTATATGGGGTAAACAATTGCCCCGATAATGAAGCTATAAGCTAAATAAGCGGTTATCTTCATCCTCCCGGCTACCGCTCCGGCCACGATTGTAGCTGCGGTGGCAACGAAGACCATCTGGAAGAACCAGAGCATTATGGTGGTAACATCATAGCTGGCCCCAATCAGAAAGAAACCGGAATAGCCCATAAAAGCGTTGCCGGCCTCCAACCCGGACCCTCCGGTGCCACCGAACATCAGGGCGAAACCGAAGGCCCAGAAGCCCAGAGAGGCAATACAGAAGTCCATAAAACTCTTGGTCATGTAATTAACCGTGTTCTTGGAACGTATCAGGCCTGCTCCTAAAAATGCGAAGCCCAACTGCATGAAAAAGACGAGGAAGCCGGAAATAAGGGTCCAAATCATATTTACGGCGCTATTGGGGTCGGCCTCAAAGGTGTCCCCACCGCTGGGGTCAGCGGCCTGGACTACGGCAGGTATGCCCCAGAAGGCGACAAACAGAATGACCAGCATAAGCAGAGCCATAAACCAGCGCCGCTTGAGCAGCGGTGTTCTTGACGGAGACACAACAGATTTTGACGACTTGTCTATACCTAACAGTTGACGGTAGTTCATAACAGAACCCTCCTTTTAGTCTAATCCGATTTCGGTCAGGGATAACCGGGTACTATGACGGAAATAATTTACCAGCTGATTATTCGGGGGTATCGTCATTTTCCCTGGCAAGATGGCGCTTCTTTAAGTGACTTGGCAGAATTACCCAGGCGGTAAATAGTCCAACGAAGGATACTGCGGCCAGGATTGCTTCTAATGGCATTGGTCAACCTCCCATTTCTCTTTATATTCATCCTAGCCTGTGATTGTGTCCGTCATATTACAGTTATGTTAAATTTATGTTACAAAAATGGGGAAAAAGAAAACGGGAGGGTTTAAAAAGTGGGCGGGTTTAAAAAAAATGGGGGAGGCTAATTGTCTTTCTTAAAGCGGTAGCCGATGTTTCGTACTGTTTCGATGAAGGTATTCTGGGCATTCTCGGTCTTGCTTCTCAACCTTCTGATATGAGTGTCCACAGTCCTGGCGCCGCCGTAATAATCGTAACCCCAGACTTTATTGAGCAGGTCTTCACGGGTATAAACGCGGCCCCGGTTTGCGGCCAGTAATTTCAGCATTTCATACTCTTTAAAGGTCAGCTCGATGATGTTACCATTTATAGTCACCTCGCACCTGGCGAGGTCTATCACCAGACTGCCGCAATCAATCAATTCACCGCTGTGGGCTTTTCTGGTTTTATCCAGTAGCCGTTTTGCTCTTACCACCACTTCTTTAACATCATAAGGGCTGGGGATAAAATCGTCCGCTTCGGGGTGACCTTCAATGCTTTCGAGCATCTCCCGGGCAACCAGAGCCATAACCGGCAGAGGGTTGACCCGCTTTATTCCTTTGATAAGTTGCCAGGTTTCGGAATCAGGTGAGCGCTCATTCACTTCAACCAGAATCAGGTCCGGAGACTGACGGGCTACCAACCCGGTCACTTCATCGTTATAAGAGGCGGTAGAACAGTCAAACCCGTTCCGGGCAAGTTCATCACATAGCCCGGTCAGCGCCTGACTTTCCCGTGCTATCACTAGCAGGCGTGGCATAGTCTACCTCCTGAGTTTCCCGGCCTACTCTCGTTATATCTCCGCTGGTTACCGGCCCGATAACCAGCATCATCAAGGATAAAGATTTCACCCCCCGGTATGACAGAACAGTAATACCTGGGCTGCCCGTAAATAATTATATCACCTTCATCCCTTAATTTATTAATTTTCTTACCGGAATTCCCTTGTCAGCCAGGTACTGTTTTGTCTCAGCGATGGAGTATGTCCCGTAATGAAAGATACTGGCCGCCAGGACAGCATCCGCTTTACCGACGACCAATGCCTGGTACAGGTCTTCGGGCGTGCCGGCGCCACCGCTGGCTACCACGGGCACGGTGACTGCCTCTGATATTATCCGCAACAACTCCAGGTCGTAACCAGCCTTGGTGCCATCGGCATCAATACTGTTAACTACAATCTCACCCACTCCCAGTTCAACTGCCTGAATCGCCCATTCCATAGCGTCTATGCCGGCAGTGTGTCCGCCATCGGCGCCGGTATGGGTGAATACCTCCCAGCGGGGTGGGTCCGCTCCGGGGACTCGCTTGGCATCCATACCCAGCACGATGCACTGGCTACCAAAGCGCTCAGCCCCCCGGGCGATAAAAGCGGGGTCAAGGACGGCTGCCGTATTGATAGAGACCTTGTCCGCTCCGGCTTCCAGCATTTGCCGGATGTCCTCCACAGTACGCAACCCGCCGCCCACGGTCAGGGGGATAAACACCTGACTGGCAGTACGCTCCACCACTTCCCGCATTATTCCCCGGTCATCGCTTGAAGCGGTGATGTCGTAAAAAACAAGCTCGTCGGCTCCCTGCTGGTTATAAAAGGCAGCCAGTTCCACGGGGTCGCCCGCATCCCGGTGCTCACGGAACTTGATACCTTTGACCACTCGCCCGCCTTTCACATCAAGGCAGGGTATGATTCTCTTAGTCAGCATTTACCCCTGCTCCCAGAGCCAGCCGGATAAAATTATCATAAATTTTGAGACCCAGCTCGCCGCTCTTCTCAGGGTGAAACTGGGTTGCCACCAGGTTTCCCCGGGCGATGACGCTGCAAAAAGGAATAGTGTAGTCGGTCTCGCCGGCTACCAGGGATTTATCTTCCGGCTCCGCGTAATAACTGTGCACAAAGTAGAAATTGGCTTCATCAGGCACGCCCTCAAAAACCGGATGCGAAATCCTCTGTTTTACCTGGTTCCAGCCCATATGGGGAATCTTCAGCCCGGGGGGAAATTTACGCACCCGCCCGGGGAAAATACCGAGACACTCCTGCCAGCCGCCTTCTTCAGAGCCATCCAGCAGAATCTGCAACCCGAGACAAATACCCAGGAAAGGCCTGTTCTGAGCGATAAAACGGCGAATCGGTCTGACCAGGGCCAGTTTATCAAGATTTGACATCGTATCTGCGGCAGCGCCAACCCCGGGTAGAATAACTGCCCGGGCACTGAGCACATCATCCGGAGAGCTGGTTATTTCAGGCTGGTAGCCCAGCGATTTAACCGCATTTACCACGCTGCGCAGGTTACCCGCCCCATAATCGATTATGGCAATCACCTTATCCCCGTCCTTCAGATTCATTTCCGGTACAAACACCCTGATACAGGCATATCTTAGCACGCTATAGGCTAAGCCACAACATAATAATTCTCTTATTGGGGAAAGGTTAGAGCTAATATTTCCCCAATGCGTATGGTGACCAGCAGGCAGGCCAGAAATCAAATACTGCTTCTCTGAAGGGCAATAATTGGGGAGACTCCAGGGAAAGCTTAACCGGGGGTTAATATGATTTAACATCCGTACTTATATAATAGCGGCGCAGGTTATCCAAACCCGACCGGAGGGCGACTGGTCATTTAAGCCCCGTTTGTTCTATAATATCAGTACCATCGCAAATATAACCGTTTAAGGAGAACTTTATGGATTTTTTAGAGCTTGTTAACAAACGTTATAGCGTCAGGGCTTATAAATCAACCCCGGTTGAGGACGATAAGCTGAACAAGATACTTGAGGCAGCACGCCTGGCTCCCACCGGGGCCAACCGGCAGGCTTTTCAACTGATTGTCGTCCATACGGCGGGCAGAGAGGCGGAGCTAAAACCCATCTACAACAAGGACTGGTTTGTCCAGGCACCGGTGATAATCTTCGCCTGTGCCGTAACAGCCCCGGACCAGCCTTACAGAGAAGCAGGCCACTACCGTAATATAGGTATTGTAATGGACCACCTGATTATGGCGGCAACCGACCTGGGTCTGGGCACCTGCTGGATTGGCGCCTATGATGCGGAGGCAGCCCGGAAGATTCTGGGAATACCTGAAGAGGCCCACCCTGTTGTCCTGGCAACCGTCGGCTACGCAGACGACCAGCCTAAAGAGAGAGTGCGTAAACCGGTTGATGAACTGGTGCGATATGAGCGCTGGTAGCACTGTGCGAAGATTAATCCAACCCGATTTTCTCAGGCTTGCCTTAAAAGTCATTCTGAGGAGCGAAGCGACAAAGCATCTAAGCTCACAAGAGAGTAATAGAGATTCTTCGCTACGCTCAGAATGACAGTGCGGGGTAAGTAAAAATTACCAGACCAGCACCATTCAGGAATTGCTATCGGTACCGGTCTTGTAAAAGGTTAACCCTGACCCTCTTGCAGTACAGGCCTTAGCGCCAGGCGTCTATGCTGTAAGCGGTGCCACGTCCGCCTTCTAGATTCAGGCATATCTCTTCTTCGCTGCTGGCTACAATTATGCAGTTGCCATCCGGGGTATTACCATTAAATGGCAACAGGTAATCATCATCCAGCTCCTTCCAGTGTTTGCCTGAAATGCGCTCTATACCCATCCAGCCATTGGTGGTTAAATCAACCCAGGAACGGTTCCTGTAGTCTTTGAGGGGCATAAAGCTTTGCTTCCAGAGCCACTGGTAGACCTCCTCTTTAGACTTGAAGCCATAGTCATAAAGGTGCTGAGCCATCTCAGCCACCATAATCAGGGTAACGGCCCCCTCGCGGTTTGCCCAGAGACTGGGGGTGTAGTACTCCAACCAGTTATGGGGGCCCGGCACGCCTTTAACATCAAGCCTTCTGGCTATGCCGCCATGACCGCTTTTTTGGAGAGCCCGGTATCCGCCGGGGGAGAACTGGCGACCCGACAGGCCACCCTCAAATCCCATGGTCATGACCACGCTCTCATCTTTCTTGAAGTCATACTCCTCGTTCAAACCTTTCCAGCCCGGTGGCAGTCCGGCAGTGCTCTCGGCAAAGCAGGTACCGCCATTATTAAAGGGGCTGCCAAGACTGCTCATACGATTTATCCCCGGAACAGAGCCACTCAGATTAATGGCCATCAGCTGATAGACACGGCCGATGGGCGCATTGGCCGGGCTACCGGGACCAAACATACCGCAGCCGGTATTTATCTCTATTTCCTTAACGATGGGACCGCTAAGGCAGACTGCCTGGCTGTTCATAACAGTGGTACCGGTACGACATCCTGATTCAGCGATAGCCAGCACGACAGGCAGGTGCTCCGGCTTACAACCGGCCATCACGGCAATAGTCGCCACCTTCTCTACGGTAGCCGTCCAATCATTAGGATGGAACCGCACCACATCACCCTTATCTCTGGTCACTCCCATCATCATTCCCGGGCGTGGTTTGATATCACGCTGGTAGGTAATCAACTCATCCGGTTGATGGCTGGTACCGGTCAGCATTTCCTTTACTTTATCCTCGGTAGGCACAATAATCGGCAGGCCGTCCGTATAGATGCTGATAGGAGAATCTACCGGTACCGGCACTACCCTGGCTTGCTGAAAAAAGGTCTGGGCTTCATCAAGAGTCCCCTCAAAGATTATTCTGTCCTGTGAGGGTTCTACTTTACTGCCCTTGTTTTCTTCCTCGGTCAGGGGCCGGGTCAGGGCTTCAAGCAGTTCGTCAGTCCAGATTTCCACATCTTCCGGTCCGGGAACGGTACGCGAAGCATGGACTGTTCGCACATTGGGGAAGCCGTATTGCAGTCCCGTGTGCTGAACCATATTAAGCTGGTCTTCAAAATCAAGAAGTACCGTGGGGATACCAGCTTTTTCCAGCCTGGCTATGTAGGGCAACTGCCCCCATACAGCTCCGCTTCACCAGCATACTCCGAGTATCACGCCATCAGTGGTTTTCATTTCCTCATCCGATAACTGGACCGGATTGGTTCCATAGGTCTTCTTTTGTGTCCAGTTCACATTTGGAAAATCCATCTTCAGTTTTTTCTCCAGGGCAATAGTGATATCCGGCTCACCGGTGATGCTGAAGTGGATGGTTTTACCGTCAAGGGAATTAAGGCGAGGCGCCAGGGGGTATGTTTCCACCGGAACCTGGATACCTACGGGGTTAAGAAATTTATAGACTTCTTTCTCTGCCATTTTTACTCTCCTTTTAATATTAAAGTCAGACTGTGTTAATCAACTCTCCTTATCATATATACGCCTGTACCCCCTTACAATTTTAGACTGATTATACTAAACAAAGCCTTCTTTTTCAACTGGAAATGAGCTGTTTTCAGTTACTAATCCTACCTGGCGTTAAGGCTATTTTTCTGTAAAAAACAGCTGCCGGAGGGTTTTAATCCCCCGGCAGCTAACTTCCTGTTTAACCGATCATACCAGGTCTAAAATCCCCTGGATTTCTTCATCTCCTGGTCGATCCAAATCCACTGTTGCCAGTTGTAATCGTCGTAGCCGACAGCGTTTTCACCGGAGTAAGCCCTTAGCCAGGGCCACCAGTAAATGTATCGAGGGCCGATGACGTTCGGGATGGCGTACGCTTGCTGAACAATGTATTTGGTCATTTCCCTGAACATCTCCATAGCTTTGAACTGGTCGGTGAGAGCCACCAGTTTCATCTCTGCCATTGCCTGGTTAATAACGGGGTCGTCAACCATAGCCAGGTTGTAGCGGCTCACCCCCTGGAATGTAAACCCGGAGGTGAACTGGGCGATGGGACCAGTAGTGGTGATGGCTATGGCAGCGTGTTCTTTTTTCTGATGCATGGTAGATATGACACCACCATCCCTGACATCAAGCACCAATTCAATGCCAACCTTGGATAAGTAGTCCTTGACTATCGAGTAGTAGTCGACCTGGGTAGTAGTAAGAAGTATCTCTATCTTGAAGCCGTCGGGATAGCCGGCTTCTGCCAGGAGTTCCTTAGCTTTATCGGGATGATACTCGTAAAGCTCCCTGGCTGCTTCAGGAAAATCCGGGGCGTCAAGGTCAAGGTAGAGGGTCTCGTAGGGATTGATTTTACTGGCTGGGTAGGTATTAATCTGCCCGACACCACCGTATAAACCATCGAGCATCGCCTGATTATCGATTACCAGGTTCATTGCCCGGCGAACCCGGATATCGTCAAAAGGCGCTCGGTCTATTCTCATCAGCATGGGTGAGCCTCTGCCGTGAAGCGATGTATAAGCTAGTTCTTTCAACTCTAAATTCTGCACTTGGCCGCGGTCTTCCTCATTTAGGCCACCCATACGGTCAACGGTACCCGTCCGCAGAGCGGCAAGCCGGGTGGAGAGGTCGGGAATGATGAGTATCCTGAAGTCATCGATGTAGGGTAGCTGGTCGCCCTTGCCGGGACCTACCGGATTCTTCATCCAGTAATTGTCGTTCGGGACCATTTTTATGATGCTACCTTCAACCATATCGGTACGATGAAAGGGCCGGTGCCGACTGAATTTTTCCAATCGTCCATGTTACCGTATTTCTCTACCACCTCCGGCGGATAGATGAAGACCGAATCGCCAAAGCGGATTACGCCGGTGTATAGAGCATCAAGGGGAAGCGTGACGGTAACCTCCATAGGTCCTGTCTTTTCTATAATAGCCTGCCTTATCTCTATATTAGTCCGGTAGATATAAGAATAATCTTCAGCAGCAACCCGTCTTAAGACATAGACGATATCATCAGCCGTTACTGTCCTCCCGCCGACCAGGACACTGGCTTCGCTGTCCGGGTTAAGACCCCAGTGCACATTCGGGCGAATCTGGTAGACGATGGTCCCCGTGTCTCCGTCAGCTTCGAGGTACCAATCCGTCTTCTCAGCGATAAAGCCCATCTTGTACTCAAACAGGTCATTATTGCCCATCCCCCAGTCAGCCTCAGCGGTGCCGTATCCGCCGGCGTTACCCCTTGCCCAGTCGCCTTCCCAGAGCTGTTGATATAC
>JAZFUA010000200.1:0-7363 GCA_036446975.1 Dehalococcoidales bacterium | reverse complement strand
AGATAGCCTGTCCAGGATTTGCCGTTCGACTTTGTTAACCTCTTCATCGGTCAGTGTATGAGTCATTGTTTGGAAGATAACCCGGTAAGCCAGGGATTTCTTCCCCGGAGAAACCTGTTCACCGGAATAAACATCAAAAATTTCTACCTGTTCTACCAGAGGAAAGGTCTTAATAATATCCACTATTTTCTGGTAAGCTATTCCGTTATCAAGCACCAGGGCCATATCCCTGATGATAGCCGGGAATCGAGCCACGGAGTGAAACATTTTGTAGCCAAGGGTAAAGGGCAAAAGCGTTTTCAGGTCGATCTCAAAAAGGTAGGCGGGTTCATCGATATCAAAACGATCGAGTACTTCGTGATGTAATTCTCCGACAACGCCCAGCCGGCTACTACCCACAGTTATTAACGCCTGCCTGTCCGAACGGAGGCTTTCATCTGAACCGGGTTCATAACTGGCAATTACCCCCAGATGGCTGAGTAGACCTTCTATTACCCCTTTCGCCTCAAAGAAATCAGCTGGTTCTACGCTGCTCTGCCATGATTTCTCAACTCCGGGACCAATCAGGAGTCCGCAAAGCACTTCCCGTTCATCGGGCAAGTCATCAGGTTGCGGCAGGTATATTTTGCCCAGCTCAAAAAGCCTGATACCGCCATCTTCATGCCTCCGGTTGGCGGCCAGAGCCGCCAGCAGGTTAGCCCTCAGGTTCGGGCGAAGATATTCTTGTTCGACCGACATCGGATTAAGCAGGTGCAGGGGAACTGGATCAACAGGATGAGATTCGATTAACAACTTTTCCAGCAGTTCCAGGCCGGTCAGTGAGTAGGTGATAATCTCTTGAAAACCAAAGCTAATAAGGAGACGGCTCATTTCACGCTTCAAATCGATAACAGGTTGCGGAATCTGCCGGGGTATCGGCTGGCTAAGCATAGTCACCGGAATCCATTCATATCCGATAATGCGGGCTACTTCTTCAATAAGGTCAACCGCCAGGTTTATATCGCTTCGCCAGTAAGGAGCCGTAACCAGAACTTCAGGTTCCGAACCAGATTGCCGGCACTCAAAGCCCAGAGAAGTCAGGGCATCGCTAATCTGCTCAAGACTATAACCAACACCCAGTACCCGTTTTACCTCTACTGTTGATAGCAGGATAGACTTTTGTTCCAGTTTACCAGGATAAGCATCAATAACGCCCCTGGCAGCCTCACCACCCCCCAATTCAACAAGCAACTGGGTTGCCCGTTTGAGGGCAGGCAGGGTCAAGCCGGGGCTAATCCCTCTTTCGAATCGCATACAGGCCTCGCTGGGTAAACCCAGCGTCCGACCGGTATAATGGATGCTGGCCGGATTAAAGTTGGCCGCCTCCAGAAGAACGGAAGTAGTGCCTTCAACCACTTCACTATTGCCTCCACCCATAACCCCACCGATAGCTACCGAACGTTCTCCATCGGCTATAATTAATGTGTCGGTATTTAGAGTCCGCTTAACACCATCCAGAGTCTCGAAGTTTTCTCTTTCAATTGCCCGGCGCACGATAATTTTATTGCCCATTATCTTCTCATAATCAAAAGAGTGCAGTGGTTGCCCGTGCTCCAGCATAACATAGTTGGTAATGTCCACGACGTTATTTATCGGACGCATACCGCAAGCCAGTAACCGCTGCTGCATCCAGCCCGGAGATTCGGCAACTTTTATGCCGGTGATTAAGCTGGCACAGTACCTGGGAGACAGATCAGGAGCGGTGATTTCCACAGTTATCTGCTGGTCTACAGTAGAAGGGCTCTCCTTATAGACAGGTTCAGGGATATGGGTCACCTGACCGGTCAGGGCAGCAATTTCCCTGGCTATACCGATTATGGAGAGGCAATCAGGCCGATTAGGAGTTACATCCACGTCAAGAATAACATCACCCATATAATCCGCCAGCGTGGTTCCGATTGGAGCATCGTCCGGTAAAATCAGAATTCCCAGATGACTATCAGAAATACCCAGCTCCTTTTCTGAACAGAGCATGCCGCCAGAGGCGATTCCGCGAATCTTAGCCCCTTTTAAGGTGGTAAGCTGACCGGAATTGGCATCTATCAGTTGAGCTCCGACACGAGCGAAGGCTACTTTAACCCCTATTTTGAGGTTAGGCGCCCCGCAAACAACGTTCGCTTGCTCGGCACCCAAATCTACAGTAGGTAGAGTCAAGCGGTCAGCATTTGGATGGGGATTAATGGCTGTTACCTGACCAATGACCACATTCTCCCAGCTACTACCCGTGACCTCTATCCCCTCGACTTCGAAACCAGCCATGGTAAGCTTTTTGGCCAGGTCGGTAACAGGCAGAGTAATATCTACATATTCTTTTAGCCAGCTAATCGGAACTTTCATCTTTAGAACTGCCTCAAAAACCGAAGGTCGTTACCATAGAATAGCCGGATATTGTTGATGCCATACCTCAACATCGGCATGCGGTCAATACCAATACCAAAAGCAAAACTGGTGTATACATCGGGGTCAATACCGCCGCGCCGTAGCACATCAGGATGGGTCATCCCCGCTCCCAGGATTTCAATCCAGCCGCTATTACCGCACAAACGGCACCCGCTACCAGCACAAACTACACATTCAATAGCCATCTCAACCCCTGGTTCGACAAATGGGAAGTAGTCAGGTCGAAATCGCACCTTCCTGTCCTCGCCAAAGTAACGGCGAGCAAACTCGTAAAGAGTCCCCTTTAAGTCTGCCATAGTGATACCCTTGTCCACAGCGATACCATCAATGTTATGAAACATCCACTCATGAGTGGTGTCCGTAGCTTCATAGCGATAGACCTTTCCGTATTCCACCAACCTGATGGGAGGTTCATTCGCTTCCAGCATGCGGGCGGTTACCGCTGTAGTTTGAGTACGCAAAAGCATCGGCCCTCTCTTAATATCCGGTTGACGGTCAACCCAGAAGGTTGACTGGATTTCGCGAGCCGGATGCTCGTCCGGAATATTCAGCGCCTCAAAGTTATAATAGTTCCACTCTACTTCAGGACCGTTGGCAACTTGAAATCCCATGGAGCCAAAAATTTCGCATATTTCATTGATGGTCTGAGTAATGGGGTGTAAGCGACCGATAGGGAAAGGCTGTCCCGGCAGGGTAACATCAATGTCACCCCCCTTAGCCCCGGCTAGCTGGGCCTGACGGAGGGCCGGCTCTTTTTGCTTGAAACTATCTTCAAGAATACCTTTGGCTATATTAACCGGTGCTGCAACAGCTTTCCGCTCCTCGGGAGGTAGTTTAGCCAAGCCGCGCAGAATCGTGGTCAGTTTACCCTTCCTGCCCAGATAGCGAACTCGCCATAACTCTAGCTCGTTAACACTGGTAATATTCGCTAGCTCTTGCAACGCCTCTTTTTTTAATTGTTCGGGTTCCTGCGTCATCTTCATATCCTTTAGTCAGGTTATTAAAAAACCCTCCGGCTGGGAGGGTTCTTGGTTAATTTCTGATTTTTAGCTCTATAACATCTTCACAATACAAGACACTCCCAAGCGCATTTAGCACTCCGTAAACATGAAGGTCGTATTAAACTGGTGGGAGGTTATGTATAATCTCATGCTACCCGTTTCTCAAGTATTAAAAATAGTATAAAATAAGGCTGGCAGTTTGTCAATCGTAGCTACTGAGGCTAATTCTGCACCTGACTTTTAGCTGTGGTTACCAGAGTAGTAAAGGCTTCCGGCTCCCTGACTGCCATGTCGGCCAACATTTTTCGGTTAATTTCAATCCCGGCTCTGTGCAATCCGTTAATAAACTGGCCATAGGTCAACCCGTTGGCCCGGCTGGCAGCGTTAACCCGGGAAATCCACAAACGCCTCATATCACCCTTTCGTTCCCGGCGATGAGCATAAGCATAGCTCAATGACTTGAGCAGGGCCTCATGAGCCCGGCGATAAAGGCTGTGCCTGGTTGCCCTCTGCCCCTTAGTTAAGGCGAGTACCTTCTTATGTCGGTGATGAGCGGTTACGCCTCTTTTTACTCGTGGCAAGATATTTCTCCTCTTCTTTTAGTTCAAGATAATCGGTTTTCCGGTGTTATCAGACCCCGTAGGGTATAAGCTTTTTTATTCGGGCTGTATCAGCCTTGTGCAAGGTAAGTTTACTATCATACAGACGTTTAACCCGTTTTGTTTTCCGGATACGGAAATGACTGCTTCCGCCCTTCATCCGCATAATTTTACCGGTACCGGTAATATGGAAGCGGCTCTGGGCACCTTTATGGGTCTTGAGTTTTGGCATTTAAGTTTTCTTTACCCCTTCTTTTTCTTTACTTGCAGCTTTCTGATCAGAAATCGGCGCCAGGATTACATGCATTCTTCTTCCCTCCATTTGCCGTTGTCCCTCTATAGAAGCTGTTTCTTTTAGAGTGTCTGACATCTTCTGCAGCAGGTTAAAGGCAATCTCAGGGTGAGTAATCTCACGCCCACGGAAGAGTACAGTTATCTTTACCTTGTCTCCGCCTTCCAATAATTTCTTAGCCAACCTGGCCTTAGCTTCAAAATCATGGATACCAATTTTTGGTCGTATCCGCACCTCTCGTAAAAGGGCTATCTTCTGACTCTTTTTAGCCTCACGTTCCTTCTTGGACTGCTCGTACTTATACTTTCCATAGTCCAGCAACCGGCACACCGGGGGTACCGCCGTAGCCGCAACCTCAACCAAGTCAACACCGTGATTTTTAGCCACTTCCCGTGCCTGAAATAAAGGCATTACTCCCAGTTGCTCCCCCTTCTCCCCTACCAACCGCACTTCCTTAGCCCTTATCTCCATATTTACGCGCAGTTTCTTAACTATGTTCTGATGTCCCTCCTCCTATTAAGTAGGCTTCGAACACAAACTATATCACATTTCTTAACTATAAATCAAATTATTGAGGTTCTTTATCAACTTCACCCCCTAAACTTCCCCGTGGGACAACTTCCTCATCAGTTCAGTTCTTTTGATTTATCAGCAATGATTTTTCCGACCATCCTTTTAAATTCAGCCAGTGATTGGGGAGGCAATTGTTCATTACTTCGCAAACGGACCGCCACAGTCGAGGTATCCACTTCCTTGTCACCTACCACCAGCATATAGGGGACTTTATCCAGTTGAGCCTGCCTGATTTTGAGGTTTATCCTTTCAGAACGGTCGTCAACTTTCACCCGGATATCTTCGTCTTTGAGTTCAGCTTCCAGTTTACGGGCATAGTCCAGATGACGGTCTGCTATCGGAATTATCACCACCTGCACCGGGGCCAACCATACCGGGAAGGCGCCAGCATAATGCTCTATCAGAAAAGCCATTGTTCTTTCTATGGCACCAATGGAAGAGCGATGAATAACAATCGGCTCCTTTTCTTGCTGGTCTTTATCTACGTATCTCAGTTTAAAACGTTTCGGCATCACAAAATCATACTGGACGGTAAAAGCCGTGTCTTCTTTACCGGCAAAATTTCTCATCTGAATATCAATTTTAGGGCCGTAAAAAGCCGCCTCATTTTCAGCTTCATAATAATTAGCTTTTCTTTCTACCAGCACTTTTCGCAACACATCCTCGGCGATTTCCCAGGCTGCATCATCTTTATAATATTTTGAGTCGTCTTTCCGGTCTCCCAACGATAATCTATAACGATAATTATCACCCGTATTCAGTCCTAATACAGAGGCCACGTATTCTATTAAATCCAGCACTGTATTAATCTCTCCAGCAGCCTGGTCCGGCTGGCAGATAATATGGGAATCAGCCAGGCAGAAGCTCCGGACTCTCATTAACCCGGTCAGTTCCCCTGACCGTTCATAGCGGAATTGTTTGGCCAATTCCGCAATTCTAAAAGGAAGTTCCCGGTAAGACCTCGGCTTGCTTGAATAGAGTTCAAAATGGTGGGGGCAGGTCATAGGCCTGAGCATAAGTTCTTCTTCCTCCACCTTCATCACCGGGTACATCGAGTCTTTATAATAGGGATAATGGCCTGACGTTTTATACAATTCTATATTGGCCAGGTCGGGGGTATAGATGTGCTTGTAGCCCCTTTTTATCTCCTCGTCAACCACAAACCGTTCCAGTTCTCTCCTTATTATCGAACCTTTTTCGGTGAATAACGGCAACCCTTTACCCACCAAATCGGAGAAGACAAAAAGGTCCAGTTCCTTGCCCAGTTTGCGATGGTCTCGTTTTTTAGCTTCTTCCTGAATTGTCAAATAGGCGGCCAGCTCTTTTTTTGACAGAAACGCCAGGCCGTAAATTCTCTGGAGCATAGGGTTTTTTTCCGAACCTCTCCAATAAGCCCCGGCTATTTTATCCAGTTTAAAAGCATTGTAAGGAATTCCCTTGGAGGATTCCATATGGGGCCCCCGGCACAAATCAACAAAAGAACCCTGCCGGTACAAAGTCACTTTCTCATCAGCAATCTCATCAATCAATTCCAGCTTATAAGGTTGGTCAGCGAAGAGTTGCCGTGCCTCCTCCCGGGTTACCTCCTCTCTGATGAAAGGGTTATTTAAAGCGATAATCTCCTTCATCTTGGCCTCAATGATGGGTAAATCATCTGGAGTCAGCGAACGAGGCAAATCAAAGTCATAATAAAAGCCATTCTCAATTGCCGGCCCGATACCGAACCTGGCATCAGGAAAGATAGACTGCACCGCCTCAGCCATAATATGGGCAGCGGAATGTCGGATTTTTTCTATCTTTTCCTCTTCGGCTGTTGGTTGACCCTGGTTAACAGTCATTCCTGAAATCCTCTAATTCCATTAAATAAAAACCTCTCACCTGGTACAAGGACGAAAGGCTAACACCACCGCTTTCTTTATCCCGGATTATATAGAATACGGCCTTTCACCAACCGGATAGTTTTCAAGCATAACAATCCAAACCTTAAACATTTCTCATTATATCAGCCTGAGGCTACAAGTGCAATCACTTTCAGTCACCCAACTTGACCCACAAGCAATGGGACAGGCAGGACGCAATGTTTCCGTAAATATCCGACAGTCGATGTAAGATATGGATATGACGAATGAGACATTGATAGTACTTTGCTGGGAGCTCTATGAAGAGGGGGTGCCAAAGAGCCGGATAGCCCAAAGACTGGGTAAGCACCGTGAGACTGTCCATTTATGGATTAAGGGGGTTAAGGAGCGGGTCTGCTCGGCTTCCTGGATAAGTACCGGCAAGCCAAGAAAGGGGAGCGGAAGAAAAGGCAGGTAAATCCGCTAGTCAAACGATGGGTCTGGGAAATCAGGGAGCGGGAATATGACTGTTGTGGGCAGAAGATTCAATACTTCCTTAAGAGAGGGAACAGGGAGTGCATCTGTCTGTTCCTAAAATCTATGAGATTCTAGCTGAAAAGT
>JAZFUA010000199.1:0-2679 GCA_036446975.1 Dehalococcoidales bacterium | reverse complement strand
CCGGCTACTATTTATAAACAATCCTAATTATGGCTATTGGTTATTTCTTCTCGTCACCACGTTTCATAAACATGCTGATAAGGTCTATCGGTCTGGGGAAGATGAGGGTGCTGTTTTTTTCTCCGGCTATCTCGGTCAGCGTTTGCAGGTAGCGGAGCTGCAGCGTAGTTGGCTCTCTGCCAATAATGGCTCCAGCTTGAGCCAGCCTCTCTGAGGCCTGAAACTCACCATCGGCATGGATGATTTTGGCTCGTCTCTCCCTTTCCGCCTCAGCCTGAGCTGACATCATCCGCTTCATCTGGTCAGGGAGCTCAACCTCCTTAATCTCTACCGTGCTGACCTTCACTCCCCAGGGGTCGGTATGCTCGTCAATTATCTGGGTTAGTTTCTGGTTAAGCTGCTCTCTCTGCGTCAGCAGATCATCAAGTTCTGATTGTCCCAGCACATTTCGCAGCGTTGTCTGTGAAATCTGGGAGGTTGCCCGGATGTGGTCCAAAACTTTCACCACGGCATCTTCAGGATTAACTATCCTGAAGAATACTACCGCATTTACCCTTACGGTGACATTGTCCTTGGTGATTACCTCCTGTGACGGCACGTCCATGGTTACTACCCGCAGGTCAGTCTTCGTCATCCGGTCAACGAAGGGGATGATGAAAAACAGGCCCGGACCTCTCTGGCCTACCAGCCGTCCCAGACGGAAAAGGACTCCCCGTTCATACTCGGGGACAATCTTAATTGCCATTGGCAGGATTATGAATACAGCCAAAGCAATTATTCCGATAAGAATCCCTGTGTTCATTTATTACCTCCTTTTATACTTTCTTGGTTACATATAGTTTCAAGCCATCGACCTTGGTTATAAGCACCTCCTCCCCGGATTCTACCGGGCCTGCTTCTGCTTCCGCTGACCACCGTTCACCCTCAACAAAGACCGTTCCTTTAGGTTCCAGGGCGATTTTTACCTCAGCAGTTTTGCCTATCAGGTCTTCTCTGCCGGCGGCTATCTGGAGACGGTGTGCCTTGATTCCCCGCTCAACAGCAAAGACAATGAAAATAACAACCAAAATTCCCACCACTATAATCAGCCACGGGTCTATTGTTAAAATAAAATTACCGAGAATTATTTCCATTCGTTTACCTACTCTCTTACTTCTTAGTTACATATAGTTTCAGGTTTTCGATTCTGTTTATGATTATTTCTTCACCCGGCTCCATTTTACCCTCTTCTGATACCGCTTTCCAGTTCTCACCCCTGAACAAAACTATACCCTCAGGTGCCAGGGCCACCTTGACCAGGGCTGGCTTCCCCAGCAGTTCCTCCCAGCCGGTGGATGCCTGAGAGTGGAGTGCCTTAATTATCCGGCTGATAACAAAGGTAAAAACTCCGGTGATAATAACGGCGATTGAGCCAATCAGCCAGGGATTAACCTGGAATAAGGGACCTCCCTTAAACAGGATTAATGAGCCAAGAACTAAAGAGACAACTCCCCCGGCGGTGAACAAGCCGAAACTGATGGTGAATATCTCAGCGATAAAGAGACCGAAGGCGAGAATAATGAGTAGAATTCCGGCGTAGTTTACAGGTAACATTCCCAGGGAAAAGAAAGCCATCAGCAGACTGATGGCGCCGATTACGCCGGGGAAAATCAGTCCCGGGTTGGAGACTTCAACCATTATTCCGAGTGTAGCCAGGCTTAATAACAGGTAGGCAATATTCGGGTCGCTGATAGCGTAAAGGAAATCTTCAATGGTGGTCATCGGGACATTGTTTAAGGTAGCCTCCTGGGTATTCAGGGTGACCGTTGCCCCGCCCAGCATGGTTACCTCTATGCCGTCAAGCTTGGAGAGGAGGTCGTTAAGGTCGGCAGCAACCAGGTCAATGACATTGAGTTCCAGTGCCTCCTGCTCGGTGGCGGAAACGCTTTCCCTTACCGCTTTTTCTGCCCAGTCTATGTTGCGTCCGTGTGCCTCGGCGATACTCCTGATATAAGCAGCAGCATCGTTGACAATCTTCTCTGCCATGTCTTCTGAGACCTGCTGTTCACCCTCACCACCTATTGTTACCGGGTGGGCAGCGCCGATAGCCGTATTTGGAGCCATAGCGGCCACATGAGCGGCAACGGTAATGAATACTCCGGCTGAGGCAGCTCTGGCTCCTGAGGGAGAGACAAATACCACCACCGGAATCCGGGCATTAACGATGTTCTTGACAATGTCACGCATAGAAGTGTCTAAGCCGCCGGGAGTATCCATCTGGATGATAACGGCCATAGCGTTACTGTCTTCGGCATTCTCAATACCCCGCTCAATATATCCGGCCAGAACCGGATTGACGACTCCCTCAGCCACGAGCACATCAATCGTGGAGGAAGGGGCCGCCTGAGCTACAAGAGATGCGGAGCTGGCAATTATTACGCCCAGAAACGTCAAAATACGAATGATTTTCAGCATAGTAGTTTAGTATACCACAACTATTTTAATTGTATAGGGATTATTCTCTTATTGCAACTGTAAATGTTGAACCGTCAGGCAAGGTGGTGTAGAATTGTAAACTGTTAAAGGTGTTGTTATGAGAATACAGAGGTGCAAAGGAACCCAGGACCTGAACCCTGAAGAGATGAGAAGATTCCGTCTCATTGAAGGAGTTTTCAGGGAATACTGTTTAAAATGGGGCTA
>JAZFUA010000198.1:0-3880 GCA_036446975.1 Dehalococcoidales bacterium | reverse complement strand
AGACTTCTGCGCATCTGGATGAGTCATAGGAACCCACGCACTCCGTGCATTTATCGATGTCGATCTCATATACGGTCTCACCTTCGGTAATCGCAGTGTTCGGACATTCCGGTTCGCAGGCTCCACAGCTAATGCACTCATCCGTAATTTTGTAGGCCATACAATAGTCCCCCTTACTTTATTATTGGTTGTATTACTTGTCTGAAAAGTCTATACCTGGCCGATACCCTTCTTTTTTAAAGCTTCAATCACAGGTTTGGGAGCCAGGTCGTCAATTTTACCCCCCAGAAGGCCCACTTCTTTTAGCAGGCTGGAACTGACAAACTGGTATTTTGGGTTGGCTATTAAGAGGACCATCTCACAATCGGGAGCCAGGTGTTTATTCATCAGGGCCATCTCAAACTCTCGTTCAAAATCGGCCCCCATCCTCAGTCCGCGGACAATCGTTTGCGCTCCAATATTTTTGACAAAGTCCACTGTCAGGTTACTGTAGGATACTGCCTCTATATTGGGAAAATCGGCCGCTGCCAGTTTTACCATGGCTAGCCTTTCTTCAGTGTTAAAGAGCAGGTTTTTGGAGGGAGTGTCAAAGACTCCGATAATCAGCTTGTCAAAAAGCCTGGCCGCTCTGGCGGCGATATCCAGGTGTCCGTTGGTTATCGGGTCAAAAGTGCCCGTGTAAAGAGCAGTGATCATTCCTCACTCTCCTTTCGGTATAATGCAATGCAACTGTCACCGTGACGGTGCTCCTTAATCAGATTTAATGTGGCATATGTTGAATCCAGGCTCAGATGAGGGGAATGGGTTACTACCACGATTGTTTCCGTCCCTACCAGTTTAGAAGCTGCCAGTTGCTCTATATATTTGCCTATGGATGAATCGGAATAGGGAGGGTCAATCAATATGATGTTATACTCCTTATCCAGAAAGGATAATGCTTTAAGAACACTGCAACAATAAATATGGGCTTGTTCTGAAAGCTTTGTCTTTTCTAAATTCTCCTTAATTATAGCACAACACTTAGGTTCGCGGTCAACAAAATCAGCCCTGCCGGCACCCCGACTCAAAGCCTCAATACCCAGTGCTCCGCTACCGGAGAATAAATCGAGCACCTGCTCCCAGTCGCCGGTAAGGTTTTCCAGAATGGAAAAGATGGCTCCCCTGACTAAATCTGTCGCCGGGCGGGTGGGTGTTCCTTTTGGAACTTTAAGCCGGTGCCCCTTGGCTATACCAGCGATAACTCTCATTACAGCCTATTGATAATAACCAACATTAGTGCCTGTTGTCAATCCTTGTTTTCTCTATTTAATTCTGTTTGCATTTGGCTGATTTCCT
Source organism: Dehalococcoidales bacterium (assembly GCA_036446975.1). Lineage (GTDB taxonomy): Bacteria > Chloroflexota > Dehalococcoidia > Dehalococcoidales > UBA2162 > JAZFUA01. The sequence goes on along the minus strand of JAZFUA010000198.1, from coordinate 2,545 downwards.
ATGCCGTGTCATTGTGAGACCATTATACAGCAGGCGGAAGGAGAAGCAATCTTAACCCCCTGTCATTGCGAGGAGTCCCGGTTTATCGGGACGACGCGGCAATCTGGGAGGTCTGGGGCACACCTTCCCCCAGGTAGATTGCTTCTCCCCGATAAAATCCGTGGCTCGCAGTGTCATCACTAAACGACCTTCTTTCTTTCTATCAGGTCCTCTATCCTGGCCCGGGCATCATTATGAAGCGGCAGACCGTGCCCGAAACACAGAACATCAAAATCCAGCCGGGCCATCTTTTTTATCGACTCCAGGGCCTGTGCCATATCGGAGTTGGGTAATCTAACCGGGAGGTGGAGGCTCCTCCGTCCCTTCAGCATCGCATCGCCTGTGATGAGCAGCTTATTCCGGGGGGAGAAGAGGCTGATACAGCCCGGGGTATGTCCCGGGGTATGCACAATTTCAAGCCCTCCCAGTGGTTTCAGTACTTCGCCGCCCTCAAGCTGGATATCGGCATCCTCAGTTCTGACTGATGGCCGGTTGCCTCTTTCACCTATGGCGCTCTTGTGGATGGCTACCCTGGCTGAGGTCAGCTGTTTAAGCTCAGCCAGCCCGCCCACATGGTCTATATGGTTATGGGTCAGGATGATAAGGCTGATTTCTTCCGGCGAACGCCCCAGTTGGCGGATAAAATCTACTATCTGAGGTGAACTGCCAGCGTGTCCGGTATCGATAATAGTCAGTTCTTGCTCAACAATCAGTATGACATTTGCCCCCCTGTTGGCCATCTGATAGACATTAGGGGAGATTTCATTACTACTTTGCATACCAGGGTTTATTCGAGATATAACAGACATTCTTTTTACGGACTGTTTAGCTGCCTTTACTAAGGATTACCGGCTGATTCTTGCCCTTTTACAAATGGATTATATTGCTCTGGGAGCCAGCTCATCAGGATTAAGTTTACCTGATGACTTTTTCCGCTGGACTCCGCTTAAGCCCAGCCTTTGAAAAACCTCATCTACATATCGCAGGTAGTATTCATAATCAAAAAGTGATTCAAGCTCCCCCGCAGGTATACAGGCAGCAATCTCGGAGTCAGCCTGTAATAAGCTGAGAAAGTCCTTGTTTTCCCGCCAGGATTCCATTGCGTTACGCTGCACCAGTTCATAGGCTTTCTGGCGGCTCAATCCTTTATCGATAAGAGCCAGCAACACCCGCTGGGAAAAAACCAGGCCCCTGGTAAGCTCCAGGTTACATTTCATTTGTTCCGGATATACATTCAGCCCCTTCATTACCGAAGTAAAAATAGAGAGAGAGTAATCCAGCAAGAGGCAGGAATCGGGCAGGATGATACGCTCGGTGGAAGAGTGGCTGATATCACGTTCGTGCCACAGGGCAATGTTCTCCATTGAGGTCAGCGCATAGCCCCTCATCAGCCTGGCTATTCCGCAGACCCGTTCAGACAGTTCCGGGTTCTTCTTGTGGGGCATGGCTGAGGAGCCGGTCTGGCTGGCCCCGAAAGGTTCTTCTACTTCCCGTGTCTCAGTCCGCTGCAAGCCTCTGATCTCGGTGGCAAACTTCTCCAGTGAGCCGGAGATTATAGCCAGGGTAGTCACAAACTGGGCATGGCGGTCGCGTTGCAGTATCTGGTTGGATACCGGAGCCGCCGTAAGATGGAGTCTGGCGCAGGTTTTTTCTTCCAGTTCCGGAGAAAGGGTGGCATAGGTGCCTACCGCTCCGGATATCTTGCCCACGGCGATGATTATTCTGGCTTCGCTGAGCCTGTGCAGGTTTCGTTTCATCTCCTCAACCCACAGCGCCATCTTCAAGCCAAAAGAAGTCGGCTCGGCATGGATGCCATGGGTACGACCTATCATCGGGGTGTATTTATGCCTGATGGCCTGTTCGGTTAATACTGAAATGAGTTCTTCTATATCTTTGGTTAATATTCCGCTCGCCTCAACCAGTTGCAGGCTCAGGGCTGTATCTATCACATCCGAAGAGGTAAGTCCCAGGTGAACAAAACGTGATTCATCGCCCAGACTCTCGCCGACAGCCCCAAGGAAAGCGGTCATATCATGGTGGGTATCTTTGAGAATCTCGCTCATCCGCTTGAGATTGACCCGGGCTTTTTGTATCTTTGGCACAGCCTCTGTGGGAACTACCCCCAGGTCGGCCCAGGCTTCACAGGCGGCGATTTCTACTTCAAGCCACCTGGCAAACTTGGTTTCATCCGCCCAGATTTTTTTCATCTGCGGTCTGGAATACCGCTCAATCATTTAGGTTCTCCTTCTTTTCCATTGTCATGCGACTTCCTATTGTCATTACGAGACCCTTCCGATGAAATCGGAAGGCGTGGTAATCTCTAAAAATCCTCCCTGCCCTTCCCGTATGTTTGTCATTCCGTGCTTATGTTTGTCATTCCGTGCTTGACACGGAATCCAGAGGGGGGAGTTACGAGCCCTTTAAATTACCCTCCGGTTTGCAGGTTACTCCGGTACTTCTCATAAGCCTGTTGAATTGTATCATATTTCAAGCCTAAAATCTCGGC
>JAZFUA010000197.1:0-2953 GCA_036446975.1 Dehalococcoidales bacterium | reverse complement strand
GCTGAATTCACAAAAACACCCACCACAGCCGGGCGATTGCTCATACCATGAACAGCGTTTACCAGTTGACGGGCTTTGTCAGGAGAGACCTGACGCCGGCTGGGAGCAAAAATGATTCCCAGGAAGTCAGCCCCAGCTTCTCCAGCCGCCAGGGCCGATTCTATCTCAGTCATCCCGCAAATTTTAATCCGGGTCACAATAATTCCGCCATCTTGGCGGCTATATCCTTCGCCGCCATCAAGGATTCACCGATAAGCACAGCATCAACTCCGCAACGGGCCATCCGTTCGATATCGTCGCGGTCTTTTATACCGCTTTCACTGACGATTATCCTGTCCTTCGGTATCTGTGAGCAAAGTCTTTCTGTAGTTTCCGGGTCGGTCTCGAATGTGGTTAAATCACGGTTATTGATGCCTATAATCTTAGCCTGGCTATTGAGAGCAATCTCAAGTTCAGCTTCGTTATGCACTTCCACCAGGCAACTCATCTTCAGCCGGTGACTCAAACCAAGCAACTCCTCCAGCTTCTCTGCATTCAGGATAGCCACAATCAGCAGCAGGCAATCAGCCCCGTTAGCCCGGGACTCGTATATCTGGTAAGGGTCGGTAAGAAAATCTTTTCTCAGTAATGGCACTTTTTTATCTCCTAAAGAGTCTCTAATTTCAGCCAGGTAGCTGAGGCTGCCCTGAAAATATCTGGTTTCGGTCAGAACTGATATGGCTGAAGCTCCGTGAGCGGTGTAAATGGAGGCTATTTCCAGCGGGTCAAAATTAGAGCGAATAATCCCTTTGGAAGGTGAAGCTCTCTTAATCTCGGCAATAAGCCGGACACTGTCACCACGCAGCGCTGAAGCAAAATCAAGGGGCGGGGGTTGCCTCAATGCATCTCTTTCCAGCCCGTAGACCGGGAAGGCCTGTTTCCTTGCCTCCAGCTCCAATAATTTATCGGCTACTATCTGGTCTAATATCATTTTTCTATACTTGATTAAGTTTTAAGCAAAACTCCCGGTCAACTTAATTAGCTGTTCCAGCTTGGCCATAGCTTGCCCGCTATCCAGAGATTCTTTAGCTATATCTATCCCCTGGAGTACCGTTTCTGCCTTATCTCCGGCAACCAGAGCCGCTGCTGTATTCATCAAAACCACATCCCGCTGAGGCCCCAGGGTACCAGATAATATGCTACGCAGTAAGGAAGCATTTTCATCCGCAGTGCCGCCCTGCAAGCTATCCAGTCCGGCTTCGGACACACCAAAATCTTCCGGGTTGACCGTATAGCTTTCAATACCCTCTTTTTTAATCTGGTACACCTGTGTCTTTCCGGTAATGCTTATTTCGTCGGTACCATCTTCACCGTGGACTACCAGGGCGTGGTCACAGCCAAGATTCTTCAGCACGGTAGCCATCTTCTCGGTGAGAGAAGCATCGGCAACGCCCAGCAGGTAATTCCTGGCACCGGCCGGGTTGGTCAGCGGCCCCAGAATATTAAAGACAGTACGGATGCCAATCTCCCGCCTGGGAGAGCCGGCGTACTTCATGGCCGGATGAAAAGAGGGGGCAAACATAAAACCGAGTCCCACTTCATTAATGCATTGCTCCACCTGCTCAGCGGTGAGTTCCAGCTTTACCCCGAGGGCTTCCAGCACATCGGCAGAACCGGCTTTACTGCTGGCAGCCCGGTTACCATGCTTGGCTACTTTTAGCCCAGCACCGGCAACAACAAAAGCAACTGCCGTTGAAATGTTAAAAGTGCCCCTTCCATCTCCGCCAGTACCGACAATATCAATCAGTGGGCCGGCTACTTTGACGGGAATGGCTTTAGCCCTCATTATCCGGGCCAGGCCACTTATTTCCTCTGTTGTTTCTCCCTTAATTCTGAGAGCGGTAACAAAAGCTCCAAACTGGGCCGGAGTGACTTCGCCCTCCATTATTTCCTCCATAACCTGAGCCGCTTCGTCAGCGGTCAGTGAATTCCCTTCTACCAGGCTTTGAATAGCCTCTTTAATCATTGTTTAAATAATCTCCTCGAAAAATCTTATCACCAGCTCGTTCTTAATATTCTAAGTATACAATTTTAAAAAGTTTCTTAAAATGTCCTTACCCGATTCGGTCATAAAGGACTCGGGGTGGAACTGGATACCCTCCATCTGGAAGTCTTTGTGTTTCAAGCCCATAATCTCGTCATCATCCGTCCAGGCGGTTACCTCAAGACAGTCAGGCAGTTCATCCCGTTTTACGATCAGCGAGTGGTAGCGGATGGCAGGAAAAGGGTTAGCCAGACCTCTAAACACGCCTTGGTGGTTATGGTATATCTGTGACGACTTGCCGTGCATTATTTTTTTAGCCTGCCCGACAGTGCCTCCGTAGCTAAACCCGATGCACTGGTGCCCCAGGCAGACGCCCAGCAAGGGTAGTTTAGGGGCAAATTGCTTGATTACCTGGTTGGAGATACCGGCATTTTTAGGGGTTGACGGTCCCGGAGAAATAACTATACGCTCCGGTTTGGCCTCTTCTATTTCTTCGATAGTGATTTTATCATTGCGGGCCACCACCACTTCCTGCCCCAGTTCACTGAGATACTGGTAGAGGTTATAGGTAAAGCTATCGTAGTTATCAATCAGTAATAACATATTTCAACCCTATCCCCTTAATCCCCTTCCCCTTGATAATGGGAAGGGGAAAATAATTTCTAAAGAGGGGCGAAGCCCCTCTTTAGATACCCCTAGTCTAAGAACCGGAATCCTCGGCCTGCTTGATAGCGTTGAGCAGCGCCCGGGCTTTGTTCATCGTCTCTTCGTATTCACGGGCCGGCACACTATCGTAAACAATGCCACCTCCGGCCTGGGTATAGGCGATTCCGTCTTTCACCACCATTGTCCGGATAGCTATAGCCATGTCCATATCCCCGGAGAGCGAGAAATAACCTGCTGCCCCTGCATAGACGCCTCTTTTTTCCG
>JAZFUA010000196.1:0-5921 GCA_036446975.1 Dehalococcoidales bacterium | reverse complement strand
TACGCCTCTTTAAAAAAACGCCCCCCTTTGGCAAAGGGGGGCGTTGCCTCAAATGTCATTCTGAGGAACGAAGTGACGAAGAATCTGTGCTCAGGGGAGAATAGTAGAGATTCTTCGCTACGCTCAGAATGACAGGACGATGCTACTTTTAGGGCAAAGCCCAAAGGGGGATTAAGGGGGATTTGGCCCAATAAGCCTAGATATACCAGTTAATGGTAGCGTTCCTGGCGAACTGAATAAAGGTAGCCAGTCCCATAATATCGTCCACCTCTTCCACCATATCCTCAAGAGTCAGGCCCATGATGGACATGGCATTGGTGCAGGCGAATAATTTCAGTCCCATTTCCTTGGCGCTAATCAGCTTTTCCCGGATAGAGCGGATATTTCCCGCCTCTATGCCTCCCTGTATCATTGCCATCAGCTCGCTATCGGTTCCTCCGGAGTCTTCAGAACCCTCTTTGACGAATCTGTTTATTCCTTCGTAAGTAAGCAGTATAGTTACTTCCATCTCCATTGCCAGGCAGACGCTGGCCAGAGACAGGGCATTGGTCACCCTGTCGTAGGAGCCGCTATGAAGGATTATGGCAACCTGCTGTGCCCCTGATTCGCTATAATATGTCATTAATCTGCTCTCTGCTCCCGAACATCAGTACCTCTTGAGTCACTAAAGAAATATAACACATTTATCTTGCCCCAAAAAGGAAAGGGAAGTGAGAGCTGATTTAGCCAAGCATACCCAGAAAGATGCCGGCCGCAGTAGCTGTGCCGATTACCCCGGCGATATTCGGCCCCATTGCGTGCATCAGCAGGAAGTTCCGGGGATTTTCCTGTTGCCCCATTCTCTGGACAACTCTGGCTGCCATCGGCACGGCTGAGACTCCGGCGGCGCCAATCATCGGGTTAATCTTTTCCTTGAGAAACAGGTTCATTAATTTAGCCAGCAAAACTCCGGCGGCGGTAGAAGCAGCAAAGGCGATAATGCCCAGCACAAAGACCACCATGCTTTCCGCCTGTAGGAAAGTTTCCGCGCTCATAAAACTGCCCACCGCCAGACCCAGCAGAATAGTAAGCACATTCATAAAGGCGTTGCCGGCGGTTTCAGCCAGCCTGTCGGTAACCCCGCTCTCTTTAATCAGGTTACCGAACATGAACATACCAATCAGCGGGGCTGATTTAGGTACCAGCAGGATGATAATAAAAGAGGCGGCTATGGGGAAAAAGATTTTTTCTCTCTTGGATACAGCCCTTAACTGGGGTTTCATGTATATCTGCCGTTCTTTTTTACTGGTCAGCAGCCTTATTATCGGCGGCTGAATTATAGGCACCAGGGCCATATAGGTATAAGCGGCTACGGCAGTCGCCCCGATAAAATGGGGGGCCAGTTTGTTGGTCAGGTAGATGGTGGTGGGCCCGTCAGCCCCACCGATAATACCGATTGAAGCCGCTTCTTTGATGCCGATATTTAAAATATCGGGGAAAGCGCTGCCCAGCATCAGGGCAACGAAAAAGGCGAAAAATACTCCGAACTGGGCTCCGGCTCCCAGCAGCAGGGTCTTCGGGTTGGCAATCAACGGGCCGAAATCAACCAGTGCCCCCAGTCCCAGGAAGATAAACACCGGCACTATTTCCCAGGTCAGGCCGTAGTAAAATATCCGGGCCATTATTCCTACCGGTTGGGCGCCTATAACATAAGAATCAATCACTTCACCGGCAACCATCGTATCCATCAAGCCGCTAAAAGGCAGGTTAGTCAGAATAACGCCGAAGCCAATAGGCACCAATAGTAAAGGCTCCATTTTTTTGGCTATACCCAGATATAACAGGGCACAGCCAATAATAAGCATTACTATTGGACCCAGGGTAAGACCGCTGAACCCAGTTTCAAAAAGACCGAACATAGATTAATAGCTCATGGATTAAAAAATTATTTACCCCTGATATTCAAGAATAGTTATCGTTTTACCTGTCTCAACCAATTCACCCACGGAGATCTGTATCTCGGTAACCGTACCTGCTTGCGGAGCTAATATGGGGTTCTCCATTTTCATCGACTCGATATAGCAGATTACGTCTCCCTCCTGGACTGTATCTCCCGCCTTGACTTCAATACTAATAACCTTACCTGTTATCGGGACTTCAATAATTTCCTGCGCCAATTTCAAGCTCCTTTTTTGGTATCGGTAGGTTCTTCCGTACCGTCACCAATTTTACTGAACACCAGCCCCATCAGCCATAATACCAGGGCCAGAATAACTAAAACCAGGAAGACAGTGCCGAAGCCGACGCCGCCAATCTGTATTGCCTGTCCCCAGTCTACTGCCATTTCTCCGAATTACTCCTGCCTTGTCCCTAACCGCTATTTTATAGAATAAAAAAGGGCGGGTATTTTTTATTCTAGTCCCCGCCCCTTAATAATCGAGCCTGGTTTTATCTGCCATGATAGTTTTACGGCTTAGCATCTCCCATCAATGCTTCTACGGCTGGGGGATGCAGCACGATTTCTTCTCCCTCAAGGTCAACTATCACCGTATCTCCCGCACGAAACTGTCCGCGGAGCAAACTGTCTGAGAGCTTATCCTCAATCAAATCCTGAATTACCCGGCGTAACGGTCGGGCGCCATAGACTTCATCGTAACCCTTCTCACCAATAAAGTCTTTGGCAGTATCGGTTACTTCAAGTTTTATTTCCTTTTCAGCCAGCTGCTTGGTTACGATTGCCAGCATCAGGTCAACTATCTGCCGGATATGTTCCTTGTCCAGTGAGTGGAATACCACCACATTGTCAATACGGTTTAGAAACTCGGGACGGAAGGTCTTCTTTAGCTCGCCCAGCAGCTTCTCCTTCATATTCTCATAGTTTACCTGCTGAGTCTTGGCTTCATCACTGCGCGAGGCAAAACCGATTGCGCTACCTTTCTGGATGAAGTCGGCGCCGATGTTACTGGTCATAACAATAATACTGTTACGGAAATCAACCCGCCGCCCCCTGGCATCGGTCAGGTGACCGTCATCAAATATCTGCAGCAGAATATTAAAGACATCCGGATGGGCTTTTTCGATTTCATCAAGGAGGATGCAGCAATACGACTTGCGCCTTACCGCCTCGGTCAATTGCCCCCCTTCGTCATAGCCGATATATCCCGGTGGTGCCCCGACAAGTCGGGATACCGTGTGTTTTTCCTGGTATTCGGACATATCAAGCCTGATAAGACTGTCTTCGCTGCCAAACATAAACTCGGCCAGAGTTCTGACCAGCTCGGTCTTGCCGACTCCGGTCGGGCCGAGAAAGATGAAATTGCCTATCGGGTGTCTCGGGTCCTTAATCCCGGCTCGGGCACGTCTCACCGCTCTGGCAATAGTATCAATAGCTTCGTCCTGTCCGATAATGCGCTTGTGCAAGACCTCTTCCATATTAAGCAGCCGCTCAGTCTCATCACCGCTCAACTGCACAATCGGAATCCCCGTCCACATGCTGATTACATCAGCGATGTCTTCAACTGAAACTACCGGTTTATCCTGGTCCAGTTCAGATTGCCATTCTTCTTTTAGTTTTTTTACCTTCTCCATACTCTGAATTTCTTGCTGACGCAGTTCGGCAGCGTAGTCATACTTCTGATTGGAGAGAGCCGTTTCTTTTTCCTTGCGCAGACTTTCCTCAGTTTGCTTTTCTTCCTTCAGGGCAGGTGGTTGAGCTCGGTGTTTAATCCTGACCCTGGAGGATGCTTCATCGATGACATCAATTGCCTTGTCCGGCAAGAACCGGTCGGGTATATATCTGGCGGATAATGAGGCCGCAACTTTCAACGCCTCGTCGCTTATTATCAGCTTGTGGTGTTCCTCGTAGCGCTCCTTAATCCCCTGTAAAATCAACACCGTGTCCTCTACGGAGGGCTCCTCTACCATAACCGGCTGGAAGCGGCGTTCCAGAGCGGCGTCTTTCTCTACATGCTTGCGGTAATCATCCAGGGTCGTCGCCCCGATGCACTGTAATTCTCCCCTGGCCAGAGACGGCTTAAGGATGCTGGCGGCATCAACCGCCCCTTCGGCTGCCCCGGCACCGACAATAGTATGGAACTCGTCGATAAAGAGCACGCAATTGCCCGATGTCTTTATCTCGTTGATTATCTTCTTAAGACGTTCTTCAAATTCACCCCGGTATTTTGTCCCGGCTACCACCGAGGCGATATCCAGGGTTACCAACCGCTTGTTTTCCAGCGTCTCAGGCACATCACCGGAAGCAATACGGTGGGCCAGGCCCTCTACAATCGCCGTCTTGCCCACCCCGGGTTCACCGATTAGAGCAGGATTATTCTTGGTGCGGCGGCTGAGGATTTGAATTACCCGGTCAATCTCTTTAGACCGCCCGATAACCGGATCGAGCTTCCCGGCGGCGGCGGCGGCCGTCAGGTCGACGCTCAACTGGTCCAGTACCGGAGTACGGCTGGAAGTTCGGGTAGACTGCCTCGACCTGTTGGCGCCCTGGCTGAGAACATTATTCGTCTCGGTACGGGCTTGCTCAAGGTTAATACCAAAGCTGTCCAGCACACCGGCTGCCACCCCTTCACCCTCGTGTAATAAGCCGAGCAGCAGGTGCTCGGTGCCAATATAATTATGGCCCAGGTGGCGTGCCTCATCTATAGCCAGTTCAATAACCCGCTTGGCCCGGGGAGTAAGTCCGATTTCACCCACGCTGGACTTCTCGCCGCGTCCGATAATAAATTCCACCGCCGAGCGTACCTTACCCAGGCTAATACCCAGGTTGGTAAGAATCTTGCCCGCCATGCCATCCTCTTCACGGATTAAGCCGAGCAAGATGTGCTCCGTGCCTATATAGCTGTGGTTTAGGTTATGGGCCTCTTCCTGAGCTGAGGTGAGAACCCGGCGAGCTCGTTCTGAGAATTTCTCAAATCGGCTTGGCATTTTCTCTCCTTTAGGATGGCTGCCATTGGCAGCCTGATTCACCCTTATTATAAAGCAAGTGTCAATAAAAGGTCAAAAGCTGGAGTCAGGATTTTTTTTTGATGCCTTCTTACTTGTTAATTAAGTCCCCTGGCAGTGGCGTATTTTCCACAAGGGGTCGCCCCCTCAGTATCCTCTGCGCTGGAGCGTTTCACTTCCGTGTTCGGGATGGGAACGGGTGGGTCCACTCCGCTCTAACCGCCAGGAGACTATTACATTCATTTTAGCATAAAATTCGATAAAAGCAAATAATATCATAGCTACCACCCAAAAAGGGGGTAATAACCAGATAGGATGGCAGACCATAAGTACTGTAAATCCCTTATTGAAAAGCGTCCGGGACCCGTCTGATATAACTCCATCCCCCGTATCCTCTTCCCTTCTCGCAGAGATACAAAGGGGTTTTTAAGAAGGGCTCCGCTCCTCTTAAGCTTCATCAAGGGTGGCAGGTAGGTATATAAAGAGAGAGTAAGAACCTCTGAAATATAGACTTATCTTATGTCAGCCCATCCCCTATATCCCGTTCACCTCTGCAAGAAGGGCTTTGCCTTAAATGTCATTCTGAGGAGTGTAGCGACGAAGCAATCTCATCCGCACCTGTCATTGCGAGATCCCGACATAGTCGGGTCGAAGCAATCCGTGAGAGGGGAGGGTATCTCGTACCTCCCGTATCACCGCGCCTGCCTACCGCAATGCTTTTCGGAGTGCAAGCATGTCGTCTCATTTCAAATAAAACTTCTGCCTGAAAGGAAAGGGGAGCTTTTAAGAGGGCTTCGCCCCTCTTAAGTTTCATTAAGGGTGGCGGGTGGGTACAGATATTTTATAAAAGAGAAGTAAAAAAGGATATATATCTGTGAAGGGAGTTTTTAAGAAGGGTAAGCCCCTCTTAAGCTTCACTAAAGGGCGGAGGGTGGGTACAGATATATAAAATAGGAGTGGGAAAGGGGAAGGATTTATAATCA
>JAZFUA010000195.1:0-5850 GCA_036446975.1 Dehalococcoidales bacterium | reverse complement strand
ACTACCGCCTGAGAAGAGATTCCCGGGTAGTGGTTATGGAAAAGGTGAATGCCCGCTACCCGGTTACCCTGCCCGAGAAAGTAGACCTGGCTACCATGGATGTCTCCTTTATTTCGGTAGAGAAAGTAATACCTTCCGTTGCCCGGCTGGTGAAAGAGGGCGGCTATTTGCTGGTGCTTATCAAACCCCAGTTCGAAGCCAGGAGAGAGGAAGTGGGCAGGGGAGGAGTGATTAAACAGCCGTCAGTCCATGCCAGGGTTCTGGGGCGGTTCATCGCCTGGGCGACAGGGCAGGGTTTCAGACTAAGGGGACTGATAGCCTCGCCAATCACCGGCGCCTCCGGGAACAGAGAGTTTTTTGTCCTGCTCGGGTTGAGATAATATATGGTTATAACGGATATTACCCTCCGGACAGATGGTCTAAAGATTGAGGGCCGTCTCTATCTACCCGGCGGGACTGACCGGGCTCCGTATCCGGTGGTTTGCGTTTGTCACGGCATCCCCTCCGGAAGGGCGCCTGACCCGGGTGACGGCGGTTACCCTTTGCTGGCGGAAAAAATCTGCCGCCAGGGTTTTGCCGTATTCATCTTCAGCTTCAGGGGAAGCGGGACCAGTGAAGGGAATCTGGACATGCCGGGCTGGAGCCGGGATTTAAAGGCAGCCATCGATTATTTATACGATTTACCCGGGCTGGACAAATCACGCCTGTCATTGCTTGGTTTCAGCGGTGGAGCGGCTGTATCTGTCTATGTGGCCGCAGAAGATACCCGGGTGTCTTCGGTTGTCGCCTGTGCCTGCCCGGCTGAATTCGGGTTTGGTGACCCTTTACCCCTTATTGAGCACTATCGCAGTATTGGGGCCATTAGAGATAAAGGCTTCCCTGCTTCAGCCGGGGAGTGGCTTGATGGCTTCAGGCTGGTCAGCCCGGTTAAGCATGTAGCCGGAATTGCTCCCAGGCCCCTGTTGCTGGTGCATGGTAGCCGGGATGAGACGGTGAAAGTAAGCCAGGCTTATGAACTGTATATAAAGGCAGGAGAACCCAGGCAGGTAATCATAATTGATGGGGCCGGGCACAGGTTGAGGGGGAATGACCTGGCCATGTCTATCGTCACTGACTGGCTGAAATCACAGGGCTGAAATTATTTTACGGATTTTTTTAAAATTGACCGCAAGCAACTAATGGTTTATACTAAACTTGCTTGAGTAAATCAGAGGGTAAAAGAGGCAGGATTGCACGAAAGCTGCGCTGTTACCGGTGTTTATGCCCATGACGAGGATGTAGCTCGGCTTACTTTTTTTGCTTTATTCGCCCTTCAGCATCGCGGTCAGGAAAGCAGCGGTATCGCTACCGCTGACGGTAAGAAAATCCAGCTTTATGCCGAAATGGGGCTGGTGTCCCAGGTATTTGACGAGGATGCCTTAAGCAACCTTACCGGGTATATCGCTATCGGGCATAACCGCTATTCCACCAGTGGTTCCAGCCAGGTGTGCAACGCTCAGCCTATCCTGGTGGGCAAAGGTGGGGATACTATCGCTATCGCCCACAACGGTAATATAGTTAACGCCAAGCACCTCTATGAAGAACTCTCCGAAATGGGTTATGCTTTCGGCACTTCCACCGATACTGAAGTTATCGCTAACCTGATTATTTCCTCTCACGAGAAAGACATGGTAGACAAGATAAGATACGCCATGCGTCGACTCCAGGGGGTCTATTCTCTAACTATTATGACCAAAGACCGCCTGTTCGCCGTTCGTGACCCCCTCGGTTTGCGCCCTTTGTGTCTGGGCTCCATTAACGGTGGCTGGGTTTTGGCCTCGGAAAGTTGCGCCCTCGACCATATTGGGGCCAGTTTTATCCGCGAGATTGAACCGGGCGAGATTTTAGCTATCGGTGAAAACGGCATTGAAAGTTACCAGGAAGATAGTGGCAAAAGGGCCTTATGTGCCTTCGAGTATATTTACTTTGCCCGTCTCGACAGCACCATTAACGGAAAGCTGCTTTATCTAGCCCGTCAGGCGATGGGAGCCAGACTGGCTGAGGAACACCCCGTGGAGGCCGATTTAGTTGTCGGTGTGCCTGAATCAGCTATTGCGGCTGCAACCGGGTATGCCCAGAGGTCAGGTATTCCCCTGGCTGAAGGGCTGGTTAAGAACCGCTATGTCGGCCGCACTTTTATTGAGCCTGACCAGCGAATCAGGGACCTGGGAGTCAAGCTAAAATATAATCCTATGCCCCAGGTGCTGGAGGGTAAGCGGATAGTGATGGTGGATGACAGCATTGTCCGTGGCACCACCACTCCTCATGTGATTAAACTGCTAAGAAGAGCCGGGGCTAAAGAAGTGCATATGCGTATTGTTGCCCCGCCTATTCGTTACCCCTGTTTCTTCGGTGTGGATATGGCTACTTATCAGCAGCTGCTCGCCGCCAGAAAAACCGTTTCTGAGATTAAGGAATGTATCGGGGCTGATTCTCTGGGATATCTGAGTGTGGAAGGACTGATTAAAGCAATCGATTTACCCGGGGATAATTTCTGCCTGGCCTGCTTTACCGGCGATTACCCGATACCGGTGCAGATTGAGATGGATAAACTGGCGCTGGAGACTCTGGCAGCCGACAGGCAAGGTAACTCTTGACATAAAGTTGGCTACTCTGAATCATTCAACTTAAAATTTCAGGAATATTTACAGGACAGGGGGTCAGCCACTGTCCTGTATTATTAGAATCTAAATAGCGGACAATCGGGAAATTGAAGGTAGATTTTTCTAAATTAGACAGAGCTTTTAACCCTCAGTGCCTGGTGGTGGTTGGGGACCATGCTAAAGGCCGCTGGCTTAATATCAGGGACAAGTATAAAGGGAAACTCTTTTCTGTCCAGGTTAATCCCGAGACTGCCCGGGCTATCGAAGACTGGGGAGTGAAAAACTATACCAGCCTGCTGGAAGTCCCCGGGCTGATAGACCTGGTGATTGTAACCGCTCCCAGGTCAGCCGCTCTTAAAATTCTGGATGACTGCATCAGCAAGGAAGTGGCGGCCGTCCATTTTTTTACCGCCGGCTTTTCTGAGACCGATACCGAGGAAGGGATAGAGCTGGAGCGTCTGCTTATCGATAAGGCAAAGCAGGCGAACCTCCACCTTATCGGCCCCAACTGCATGGGAATTTACAATCCAGCGCTCGGGCTAGGGCAGAATGTCTGGGAATACACCGGTTTTTCAGCGCCGGTGGGATTTATCTCCCAGAGTGGCACCCATGCTACCACCTTCGGTCAGCAGGCGCATATCCAGGGGATAGACATTAACAAATCGGTAAGCTTCGGGAACGGGAAAGTGCTTGATTCGGCTGATTACCTGGAATACTTTGACTATGACCCGGGGATTAAAGTCATCGGTATGTACCTGGAAGGAGTGAGGGATGGCCAGCGGTTCCTCAAGGTATTAAAGGAGGTATCTACCCGGAAACCGGTGGTGGTCTGGAAGGGGGGGCGGACTGAGGATGGAGACCGGGCTATTGCCTCCCACACCGGCTCCCTGGCCGTTTCCCAGGCAGTTTGGGATGCGGCGGTGAAACAATGCGGCGGGGTAAAAGTATCCGGAATGAATGAAATGGTAGACACTCTGAAGGCCCTGCTCTATTTTCCGCCTGTTTCCGGAAACAGGGTGGGCATAGCCGGTGGTTCGGGGGGACCATCGGTAGATGTTGCCGATACTTTTGGTGAGGCCGGTCTTAAGGTTCCCCAGCTCACCAAAGAATCTTATGATGAGTTAGCTTCATTCTTTTCCCTGATAGGTGGAGGTTATCGTAATCCGGTAGACACCGGTAATGCCAATCGCCGGGAGATAAAACGCATAATGGAAATCCTTGAGCGGGACAGCAATATAGATAGCCTGGTGCTTCTTACTGGCGCCCGCTGGGGTATGATTCAGACGCCGGAGAGTGATTTTGATTTATTGGATGAGATTAGCCGGATGACCTCAAAACCGGTGATGTCTATTGTTGCCTTCGGTACACCCGACGAGATGAAGGCGGGAATAGAGGCAACCAGGAAATTCCAGCAAAGAGGCGTTCCCGCCTTTCCCTCTGTTGAGCGTGGCGCCCGCGCCCTGAGAAATGCCTATGAATATTACCGTCATAAAGAAGGGGAAGTTAATTAGGAAAAAGGAAGCCTCAGCTTTCAGCCTGCTCTGCTTCCGGCCACTGGTGACGGTAAATTTCCATCAGCATAAACTTAGATCCGTCGTTGTTGCCTTGCCCGTAGGGGGTGAAGCCGCATTTCTGGAAACACTTCTGAGCCCTGGTGTTTGACTCAAGTGTCTTTAGGTAGATTCTGTCAAGCTTCAGCTGTCTGAAAATATAATCAACCAGGGCGGTTATCACATCAGCGCCGTAGCCCTTATCCCAGTAATCGCGGTTGCCAATCATAATACCCAGTTCGGTCTCCTTCCGGTACTTATCAAGGTTATAGTAGGAACAGTTACCGATGTGCTTGCCATCCAGGGTACATACAGAGAAACGGTGGCTGGTGGAGTGGGGAGCCTTCAACTCGTAAGTGTAGTCTATCAGATACTGGGGGTAGGGAATGGTTACCGCCGGAGCGGCATCAAGCCGGGCTAGCTCCGGGTCGGCTTCCCATGCGTAGTCGTCCCAGGCATCATCCGGGCCTTTGTCACGAAGTATTATATTGCTGCCGTTAATCATAAAATTTATTTATTACCGGACCTTTATTAAAGGATATTAACAGGATTTTTTAAGTTCGGAAAGACAAGGGGTCTTCCTCAGTCTTTAGGTCACTCAGCACTTCTTCTGCCATCTGGCTGACAACTTCATTTTCACTCTCAAGGCATCGTTTCAGGTATTCTATTGCTTCAGTGTTCCCTATCTTGCCCAGCGCCTGGACAGCCGCCATCTGGACATCGGCGTCAAAATCGTCGACCAGTTTTTTCAGACCGGGCACGGCGGCTTCTTCCTCCAGTTCGCCACAGGCCCCGGCGGCTTCGTAACGCACTTCGGAGTCAGTGCTGGTCATTTCTTTTAACAATAGCGGCAGCCAGGAGGCGTCGCAGCTTTTACCCATAGCGTAGACAGAGCTGATTCTAAGCTCGGGATTCTCACTCCGGTAAGCCTCTTTAATGGCTGTTTTCACCTGGGGGATACTTAACGGGGCGATTGATTCCAGGGCCCGGCGGTGCACTTCCAGGGGGCTTATTTTATCATTAATCGCTTTTAGCAGAGCCTGCTGCACCCTGGCCTGGTGCTCGGAGCCCAGCTTTTCATGCTCAGCCAGGGTGGCAAATTTGCCCAGGGCCACAGCTGCTGCCGCCCGCACTATTTCTGAGCTATCCTGCTCCAGCAGCTTAATCAGGGGCTCAATCAGGGAGGTTTCTTCATTTTCCCATAAACCCTCGATAGCCGTACTTCGCACCTCATCGTCCCGGTCATTCAGGCAGAATTTGAAAATAGCGTCAAAATTAAGCTCGATGTTTTCGTTAGCCAGGTCAACCAGCCGGTGAATAATCTGAGTCCGCCGTTCCTGCTCAATCGCCGTCCAGGTGTCTTCAAGGAGTTCCTGCTCGGTGGTGGTTAGATTGGACAGTTCGGCCAGGTTTGAGTGCAGCAGAGGCTGGTCAGGATTGTCCAGGCCAGCGATAACCTGCTCGGTGGATAACGGCTCGGTAGATGCCATTTAGGTTAGTCCTCGTCTTCCTCTTCGTCTTCCTCTTCTTCCCCGTATTCCCAGATAGGCTCGGTAAAGAGGTCAATATATTCTCCCATAGCCTGGGCAGCCATCTCTTTCATCTTATCTTTGGTCTCACTGGCTAACAGCTCCAGTTCAAAGGTGTCAATCTCAATA
>JAZFUA010000194.1:0-5487 GCA_036446975.1 Dehalococcoidales bacterium | reverse complement strand
TTAGAGAAACAGAGCTTCAGAAACACAGAGTTTGTCTCGTATCCGGCAGAAAAAGATGAAACCGATCTTGAATTGGCCCTTTTTTACGCTGAGAAGCAGGGAGTCGATCAGATAGTGATGGTTGGCGTAATGGGTGGGCGTATGGATATGACCATCGCTAACATCTTGTTGATGATTCATCCAAGCCTTAGTTCCTGTCGAATTGAAGTGTGGCATGGAGAGCAAACGGGATGGGTCATCAAGCCGCCGGGTGAAGACATTTCCGGGCATTCCGGAGATACGGTTTCATTGATTCCATTGGGTGGCTTTGCCTCTGGTATCACGACGCAGGGATTGAAATATCCCCTCAAGGATGAGGACCTTACCTTTACCTCAGCACGGGGGATGAGTAACCGGCTGGAAAAACCGTCCGCCCATATTAAATTGTCAGAGGGGCTTCTTCTGGTAATCCATACCCCCGGCAGGGCATAAGAAAGGAACGGAAAATCATTATGAAGGAAAAAAGAACTATAAATGTGGGTGTGCAGGTACTGCCTCTGGTTGATGATGCCTACCCCATTGTCGACAGGGCAATAGAAGTCATTCAGGCCAGCGGTGTGAAATATGAGGTCGGACCATTGGAAACGACCTTGGAAGGCGATGACCTGGACCAACTGCTTGAAGTGGCTAAATCCGCCCATCGGGCTTGTTTTGAAGCGGGTGCAAGTAAAGTAGTAACCATTATCAAGATAGCTGAGGCACTGGAAGGCACCTCGATTGAGGAAAAAGTCGGAAAATATCGAAAGGTTGATTTATGAGTTGGCGCCGGGATATTGCTCCTCCTACCGCATTGATAACCATCCTGATTATCGGCTGGTATTTTGTAGCCCAGGTTAGCGGATTAAGTTCGTTTATCCTGCCCACTCCCCTTGATGTCATCCGGGCTGGATGGGAAACGCGGGATATCTTACTGAACGCCATCGGCGTCACGCTCTTAGCAACCGGGATCGGGTTGGCCTTGGCCCTGATAGCGGGGGTAGGCATCGCTGCCCTGATGGATTTTTGGCCTCTGGCGCATCGGGCCTTATATCCGATTCTGGTGGTATCACAAACTATCCAGATACTGGCTATTGCACCCATCCTTATCATCTGGTTTGGGTTTGGTATAACACCTACCATCTTTATCGTGGTGTTATTTTGCTTCTTCCCGTTGGCGGTCAGTACCGCTGATGGCCTGACATCCTCAGACCCGGAGTTGATTGCTTTACTCCGAGCAATGAAGGCCAGCAAAAGACAAATCTGGCGAATGGTCCGTATGCCTTCGGCTCTGCCATCGTTCTTTTCCGGCCTGCGTTTGGCTGTAACTTATAGCGTGGTCGCGGCAACTATCGGGGAATGGGTGGGTGGTTCTTCCGGATTGGGGCTGTATATGCTCCGCTCCAAAAACGCCCTGGCAACCGATCAGGTATTCGTTGCCATGTTCATCACATCACTATTAAGCATAACCCTGTTTATGCTGGTCTATGGCATCGAGCGGTTAGCCTTGCCCTGGTACTACTCCAAACAGCGGACGGAGCAATGGGACGGGCTTGGTATTTATTAAACTAGGGAGAAAGAGAATATGAAACGTTTGTCTTTAATTATCGTGCTGCTAGCCATCGGACTGATAGCCGGTGCCTGCGGAAGCCCCGCAGATGAGGAACTCATCCCGGTTACACTTATGTTGGATTGGGTCCCGAACACCAATCATACCGGAATCTTTGTAGCGGAAGCAAAGGGATATTTTGAAGAAGCCGGTCTGGCGGTTGAGATTATCCAACCCGGAGAAGTTTACCCTGAAGCCGCAGTTGCCAGTGGTGTCACCGATTTTGGTATCAGTTTTCAAGAAATGGTCACCCTGGCACGGGCTGATGATGTGCCTATCGTTTCTATCGCGGCAGTGCTCCAGCATAATACATCCGGTTTTGCCTCCGCCGCCGATCTGAACATTACCAGCCCGGCCGATTTTGAAGGTCTGCTTTATGGATCATTCGGTACTCCGTTTGAGACTCCTACGCTTGAAGTTCTGATGAACTGTGCGGGTAGTGACTTCAGCCAGCTTGAGATCGTAAATACTGGTTTTGCCGACCCATTGGCCTTAATCGCTGAGGATCAGATTGATATGGCTTGGATTTTCTTCGGCTGGCAGGGTTTTCAGGCACAACAACAGGACATCGACCTTAATGTGGTAATGATGAAAGATTTCTTTGATTGTATCCCTGACTACTATACACCGGTTGTAATTACCAGCCAAGAAACCATCGCCAATAAACCGGAAGTCGTCAAAGTCTTTATGGCAGCTCTCTCACGGGGGTATGATTTCGCAATACAGAATCCGGACGAGGCTGCTGAGTTGCTGGTTGCTGCCGTGCCTGAACTGGATATTAAACTCGTCAAAGCAAGTCAGGATTGGCTTTCGGATTACTATCAAGCTGAGGCACCCCGTTGGGGTGAACAGAAAGAAAGCGTTTGGCAGGACTACACCGATTGGATGGTTGAAAACGATATTCTGTCAGCCCCCATCTCTGCTTCTGATGCTTTCACCAACGAGTTTTTACCTTAAAATATAGATTAACCCACCTCTAAGTGTCTAAAATTTAGAGGCGGGATTTTTAGCATTTAAAATGAGTAACTATGACCACACCACGCATCGAATTAAGGCATGTCAGTAAAATCTTCACTGGGGTTGACCGTACTGTCCCAGCCTTGGAAGATGTCTCTTTTAAGGTTATGCCCGGTGAGTTTGTCACCATCATTGGGGCAAGTGGAAGCGGTAAAAGTACTCTGTTTAATCTTTGTGTTGGGCTGCTTGAACCCGATGAGGGCGAAATTCTGATTGATGGTGAAAGGCCGGAAAATCGTGCCGGAATGCTGGGCTATATGCCCCAGCGTGACCTGCTTCTCCCCTGGCGAAATGTGCTGGATAATGTCATCATCCCGCTGGAGATCCAGGGCATCCCGAGAAGAGAATCACGACAGATAGCCTTTGAGATGCTGCCTCATTTCGGACTGGAAACCTTTGAGAACGAATATCCCTCGGCCCTCTCCGGGGGCATGCGGCAGCGTGCCGCCCTCCTGAGAACATGGCTCATGGGGCGCTCTACTCTGCTCCTTGATGAACCATTCGGTGCACTGGACGCGCTGACTCGCAAAGAGCTTCGAAATTGGTTATTGAGAGTCTGGCAGGAATTCGGGCGGACAGTGATGTTCATCACCCATGATGTTGAAGAAGCGGTCTATCTGGCCGACCGGGTGCTCGTGTTAAGCGCCCGACCGGGTGAAATCAAACATGAATTGAAGATCGATTTACCCCGCCCCCGGCGTCAGAGTATGATCGCCAAGCCTGAATTCGGTGAACTGGTACGAAAATTACTTGAAGAGTTAGGAGTTGATGTTTAAGATAGCTCATCACAATCCTCAAAATAGCTCATACAGGAAAGGAGGTCTGGAGTTATACTGGAGAATTTCATAAAAAAACATTAGAACAAGTAACTAAAGGGACTCCTGGGGGTTTCTGGAATCCTGCTGAATCGTCCTCGATGGGAGAACTAAGAGGGTGAGATTGGGAAATAGCTTATTAATCAGGACTGTAAGTCACCCAGCTATCGGGAGACTCCCATACTTCTACACAAGAAAGCGAACCGGGCACTTCAGCCAATCCGGGTTTAAGCTCATTGTAGATTGTTGAAGCGATGTTCTCTGCCGAAGGATTTATTTTATCAAAAGGCGGCACATCATTTAGGCAGGTATGGTCAAAGCGGGATAAAATATCATTCAGGTGTTTCTTTAGGGTCGTGAAATCAAAGGCCAGGCCTATATCGTTAAGCTGTGAAGTTTCCACCCTGGTTACTACCTTGTAACGGTGCCCGTGCAGAGCTTCACACTTGCCCTGATAGCCCCGCAGGTAATGGGCTGCATCAAAATGTTGTTCCACAGATACCAGATACATTATTTCTCCTTAGCTGGTCTCCCACTTGAAGACACCCTGGGTCTCGGTTATGTCGTCCAGTAGCTCTCTGACGGTGCTGCCATTTACCGGGTGCACCAGGTTCGGGGCAATCTCGGCCAGAGGGATGAGAACAAAAGCTCTTTGAGTCAGTCTGGGATGAGGAATCGTTAATTCTTCGGTTTCAATCACCCGGTCGCCATAAAAGAGGATATCAATATCAATGGGCCTGGGAGCGTTAGATGTGCTGCCAGGGGATCTGCCCAGCTTCATTTCAATGCCCTTGGCCAGTGTAAGAAGCTCTTCCGGCGCCAGCCGGGTAAAAACCTGGCATACCAGGTTCAGAAAGCGGGGTTGGTCCAGATTGCCTACCGGCTCGGTATCATAGAGCGAGGAAACCTGCCCCAGTCGCAATCTTTGTGACAGCAGGTCTATCGCTTTGTCCAGGTTCCGCTGGCGATTTCCCATGTTTGAGCCAAGGCCAAGATAGGCTGTTTCCAGTTCGGAATTCATCTGATTCCCTTTCTGATAAGAGCATCGTGCTTTTTTGATAATCCAGTAAGTGTCCGGTCATAATAGTTAAGAGTACTGTCCAAGGAAGATTATACTACTAAGCTAAATAATATCAAAATGGTACACTACCAGGTTTTGACAATACTTGACCGTTGAAAAATGATATATTATTCCACAGGAGGGATCAGACCTATGAGCAAAACCCTTGACCTGAATACCGTTGATTTGGAAACAAGTTCACCACTTTGGAACATAAGCGAACTGGAAGGCGAACCAGTTCTTCAAGTTACAGGGAACATGGCAACAACTGACCGGATTGGTACGGAGGCGTATCTTGAAGAGGAACATCTGGGCAAAGTTGCCTTGATTGGCGGGATTAAGCATAACTATAAGATGCAGGCAGAGATGCGCTTTCTCGGACATCATCATTCCAGGGCGAGTGCCGGATGGTTCGGATTTGCCATCCGGGCCCAGGGTTTCCTAAACTATGAAATTGTCTGGTTTATGCCCAATGCGGAAACCGGGAGTACGGCTGCCTATGTGCCGGTAGCTCACGGTATTGTCCCCTGGTGGACGGAGGCCTACGCTAAGCAGGAGAAAGGCAACCCGCATATCCCCGTCGATTCATGGTTTCTTGCGAGTGTTGAAGTGGTAGGAGATGAGTTTACTGTGTATGTTGATGATAAGCCGGTGTTCACCAAGAAACTTACCTACTACCTTTCAAAAGGTCGTCCCGGTTTCTTTGTCGGTACTGCCACGGATGCAATGTTCAGGCGTATCGTTATAGAAGACCTGTCCTGACAGCATTTTCGTTACCTGCTTTGTGAAATGTGAGTATAAAACAGGGGAGAGGACAATGAATGATTGTATTTTCTGTAAAATTGTGGCCGGTGAAATACACGCTGATATCCGTTACCAGGATGAAAATCTTATCGCCTTTCCTGATATTAATCCCCTGGCGCCGGTACATCTGCTGGTTATTCCCCGGAAGCATATTCAGTCCCTCACTG
>JAZFUA010000193.1:0-4400 GCA_036446975.1 Dehalococcoidales bacterium | reverse complement strand
CCCGGTAGATGTCCACGATAGCCGGCAGCTTCAGGAAATTGCACTTCAGGTTCAAAAGGTAATTAAAGAAGCCAGCATGCCTCAAGAAACAGCCAGAGAGATTGAGCGGGCTTATACAGAAATGGGTAAAGGTTATGTGGCCGTGCGTTCCTCAGCTACTGCTGAAGACCTGCCTGAGGCATCATTTGCCGGACAGCAAGCAACTTTTCTTAACATCAAAGGAGAAAAAGAAGTAGTTGAGGCCGTCCAGAACTGCTGGGCATCCCTCTTCGAAGCCCGGGCTATCTTCTATCGGGAGGAGCAGGGTTTTGAGCATTTTAAGGTTGGTATTGCTGTGCCGGTTCAGAGAATGGTACAGTCAGAGTCTTCCGGGGTGATGTTCACCGTGGAGCCAACCAACAATGACAAGAAAAAAATCGTCATCGAAGCCGTCCTGGGGCTGGGCGAGATGATTGTTTCAGGAGATGTCACCCCCGATCATTATATTGTCAGTAAAGATGACCTGAATATTTTAAATAAGGAAATCAAGCGCCAGGAGTGGAAGCTGATAAAGCAGGTGGGAGCTTCCGGTGTGGAAGATAATGTCAAAGTGGTCTTGACCCCTGAAGAACAGGCAGGGCAAAAAATCACTGATATTGATATTATTCATCTGGCCGAGATGGGAAAAAGATTAGAGGACCATTACCAGTTCCCCCAGGATATCGAGTGGGCAAAGGAAAACGGGAATATTTTCATAGTTCAAACCCGGCCGATTACAACCATTAAAGAGATGACTCAAACGACCCGGGTAATTAACGCGCCGGTATTATTGTCCGGCTCCCCGGCCAGCCCCGGAATAGCCTCAGGGCCGGTTAAAATAGTGACTGACCCCTCACAAATTGATAAAGTACTGGAAGGAGATATTCTGGTAGCGGAAATGACAACTCCGGATTTTGTCCCGGCAATGAAGCGAGCAGCAGCTATTCTCACTGACCGCGGCGGCAGAACTGCCCATGCCGCTATTATCAGCCGTGAATTAGGTATTCCTTGCGTTGTCGGCAGCGAAAAAGCAACGGCTATTCTTAAAGACGGGCAGATGATAACCGTTGATGGTAGTGATGGTAAAATTTATGAAGGTAAAATAGAAGTTGTCGTAGACTCCTCGACTCGGGCCAGAGGGGAAATAAAGACCAAGACCAAGCTGCTGGTAAACCTGGCACAACCGGACCTGGTTGACCGGGTGGCAGCCCGCGATGTTGACGGCATCGGGCTGTTACGGGCTGAGTTTATGGTTGCCGAGATTGGTGAGCACCCGAGCTATATGATTAGCCAGAACCGGGGTAACGAGTTTGTGGATAAGCTTGCCAATGGACTGAATATCTTTGCCAAGGCATTCCACCCCCGCCAGGTAGTCTACCGGACCAACGATTTTAAAACCAATGAGTACCGGGCTCTTAAGGGCGGGGAAAAATATGAAGAAGTTGAAGAGAACCCCATGCTCGGCTACCGGGGGGCCTCACGCTATATTAAAGATATTGAAACCTTCAAGCTGGAGCTGGCTGCTATCAAGAGAGTCAGGGAGCAGTATAAAAATCTTTGGATTATGATTCCCTATGTTCGTACTATTAAGGAACTGGCTCAAACATTAAAAATTATGGAAGCCGAGGGGCTGAAACGATCTGAAGATCTCAAAATATGGATGATGGTGGAAGTGCCCTCTAATATAATCCTCCTGGAAAAATTCATCGCCGTCGGCATTGACGGCATATCTATCGGCTCAAATGATTTAACCCAGCTTACTCTGGGTATTGACCGGGATAGTGCCAAGCTGGCTGAGACCTTTGATGAGAGGGATGAAGCGGTGATGGCTTCCCTGGAAAGGGCTGTTCAAGTAGCTACCAGTTTAGGAGTTACTTCATCCATTTGCGGTCAGGCTCCTTCAGTTTACCCTGAGATTACAGAAAAACTGGTTGCACTGGGTATAACCTCGGTCTCTGTCAGCCCCGATATGATTGATATTACCCGGGAGATAATCGCTAAAGCAGAGGCAAAATTAGGGATTTCGTGATTGAAAAACTCAATATTCGCCGGATAGCTGAAGAAAAAGAAGAAAGTCTCTCTCCCGGTGCAGTAAAGAGTAAACATTCAAGAGGCAGGCTCAGGGACGAAGCACCCTGTCCGGTGCGCACTGTTTTCCAGCGTGACCGTGACCGTATTATTTATTCAAAAGCTTTCCGTCGTCTCAAGCATAAGACCCAGGTATTCATTGCTCCTCAGGGCGACCATTATGTGACTCGTCTCACCCACACTCTGGAGGTTTCCCAGATAGCCCGCACCATTGCCCGTGCCCTGAACCTCAATGAGGACCTGACTGAGGCAATATCCCTGGGTCATGACCTGGGACATACTCCCTTTGGCCATGTAGGCGAAGAAATATTAAATGAACTCTATCAACCGGGATTCAGGCATAATGAACAAAGCCTGAGAACGGTTGACCTTCTGGAGAACGATGGCCAGGGGCTTAATCTTACCTGGGAGGTGAGAGACGGTATTCTGAACCACTCAAAATCGGGTGTAAAAATCCTGGCAGACTGGGGAAAGGTGAATACCTTTGAGGGTGAGCTGGTCAAGATTGCCGATATAGTCGCTTATATTAATCATGATACTGAAGATGCTATCAGGGCCGGCGTTATTACTGAGGGCGATTTGCCCCTTCCGGCCATCGAGGTATTAGGTGATTCTCATCGGGAACGAATCAATACCCTGGTCTGCGATATTATTGAGCAATCCTGGGCAGTGAGGGATAATAATCCGGCCAGCCCGGCTATAATTATGAGTCCGGGCGTGCTGGAGGCATCCAATTCCTTGCGTGAATTCCTTTTTGACCGGGTTTACAATATGAATGCTGACCGGGAGGGAGCCATCGGGGCAAGAGAGATAGTCCGTCGCTTATATGATTACTTTAAAAAAAATGAAGAGGAATTACCCCCGGAGTACCGCCTTTATGGTGACGAAACGGGACGCAGAGTGGTTGACTATATCGCCGGTATGACGGACCAGTATGCAACAAGGCTGGTGGGTGAACTCAAGCAATAGACCCCCCTTTTTTGCCAAGAGAGAAGGGAATAAAAAGGGGATATGGTTATTAAAATATATGTGGAGAAGTAGTATAATAATATAAACGATGAGCGTTATTGACGAAGTTAAGCAGAAGTTAGATATTGTTGAAGTTATCGGTCAGTACGCTTCCTTAAAAAAGGCGGGGCGGAATCTTACTGCCCTGTGTCCCTTTCACACTGAGAAAAGCCCTTCTTTCTTTGTCTATACCGAGCAGCAGAGCTGGCACTGCTTCGGCGCCTGTAACACCGGCGGTGATGTCTTTTCTTTTGTCATGAAAAAAGAAAATATGGATTTCGGCGAAACGCTGCGTTTTCTTGCCCAGAAGGCCGGGGTTACTATCCCGTCAGTGTTTGAGCCGGGTGCCGGGAAGGACGAAAAAGAAAAACTGTACCAGGCTAATGAAGCGGCCGCCCTGTATTTTCACAATCTGATGCTCAATTCCCCGGAAGCGAAAAAGGCCAGGGATTACCTGGACGGCCGGGGCCTCTCCTCCAAAACAATTTCTGATTTTCAACTCGGATTCAGCCTTAACAGCTGGGAGGCGCTAAAGCAGTACCTGCTGGAGAAAAACTACACCGAAAGTGAAATACTTGAAGCCGGTTTGTTGGTAAAAACAGAGGATGGCAAGACACATGACCGGTTTCGTAACCGCTTGTTATTTCCCATAAATGATAGCCGGGGACGTACCGTTGGTTTTGGGGCCAGGGTGCTGGATGATTCATTACCCAAGTATGTTAACTCTCCGCAAACACCTCTCTTTGATAAGAGCGGTATCATCTACGGCTTGCATCTGGCTGCCCAGACCATCCGGAAGGGCGAACTGGCCGTGCTTGTTGAGGGCTATATGGATGTTATCACCGCCCACCAGCACGGTTTTCAAAATGTGGTGGCGGCAATGGGGACATCAATTACTGAGAGACAGATAAGCGTCTTGAAGAGACTTACTAAAAATATAGCTCTGGCCCTGGATGCGGATTCCGCCGGCGAAGAAGCCATGCTGCGCTGCGTCAGTTATGAGAACACGCTTGAGACTGAGATGAAGGTTATTATCTTGCCGGAAGGAAAAGACCCGGATAATGTTATCAGAACGGATGAGGGGAACTGGCAGCGATTGGTAGCAGAAGCCGTACCGGTAATTGATTATACTATGAATATGGTGAGCTCCAGGCTTGATATGAATTCAGCTATTGGCAAATCTGCTCTGATTAGTAGTCTATTACCATTTATTGCAAAGGTCAGGGATGTTACTCGACAAGCACATTATATATCTAAGCTTTCAAGTATTTCTGAAACAAATAATA
>JAZFUA010000192.1:0-4971 GCA_036446975.1 Dehalococcoidales bacterium | reverse complement strand
ATAACGGGTGTCATTCTGGAGCGAAGCGAAGAATCTCAGGGCGGGGGGACACAGGCCTGCCCGCCACACAGCTATGACAGGCCGGGGGTGAGGTAGAAAGTCTAATCTTAAAAGGATAACTTATGGAAACAGCAGACTTAGAATTAGCAAATTATCTTTCCTCAGGCAGGTTACTTGCCGAAGACAGCTTTTCCTGGGGAGATATGCCTCTAAATATCGCTTGTTACCTTTCCTCTATTCAGCCCCCAGGACAGTATGTCAGTTCAGTTCGAGCCATAGTATTTCTTGATGATACTGTACTGGTTGTACGAGGAAACGGGAACGAATACTATATATTGCCCGGCGGAAGAATGGAGAAGAATGAGTCACAAGAAGGTACCCTTCGGAGGGAATTACTGGAAGAGACTGGCTGGATGCTGAAAGAATTATCCATACTCGGATTTATGCACTTTCACCACCTGGGTCCAAAACCGGCTGATTATCCGTACCCCTATCCGGACTTCTTATGGCTTATCTATTATGCACAGGCACACAACCATTTTCAGGGAGCCATAATTGATGACGAGTATGTGAGGGGAGTAGAGTTCTGTCCCACTACTGAATTACAGAAATTCCATATAAAAGAAGGCGAGTTAGCCCTGCTTGAAGCGGCAGTTCGCCTTCGCCAGCGCTGATATTAGACGCTGATACCGAATGAGGGTAAAACAATACCACTAATCCACCACAAAACCAAATTCACCCATATGATGGTGGAATTCCAGGATCATAGCCTCAATCTGGCCCGGGTTTGTTTCCACTATTCTCTTTAACTCAACCACCCTCATTTCCGCCGCCTTCTCATTAGCTGCTGATTCCAGGTATTCCAGCCGGGGATTCTTCTGACTAGGTTTTTCCTGGGCTCTGAGTTCAGAGAGCCGGGTTTTAACATCCGTAGTCTGACCCACCTGGAGGGGCCCCTGCTCAAAGCCGATTATATAGACAAAACTCCTGTCACCCCTCAAATAACCATCGGACCATTCATCAGAGTACTCTACTCTGTATTTCTGATTTGGTTCGGGAACTGTAGCCGATACTTCCACCGTCTTGACCTTACGCCCTACATAGCAGTCCTGGCACTTGTAATACATTATATCCTTGAACCGCTGGCACTGGGGACACCTGTCTATCAGACCAAGAGCCCACTTCTCACGGTGTTCAGGACAAAGTATTTCATCATCCGGAATACTCGTTTTACAGTCCCAATACCCACAGACATTCCTTTTTCGCCACCACATAGTGTGCACAGTATATCCTGATAATATTGTCTGAAACAAGCCCGGTCCGATTTTCCGATTATTTAATAACCTCCGTCATTGCCAGGGCGAAGCCCGAGGCAATCCGTTAGTATTCCAGGCGGATTGCTTCGCCCATGGTACGCAAAGAAACTAACCCCTCGCCGAAAAATTCATGCATGTGGCTGTGGAATTCCAGGGTCATAGCGATTCTTGAAACTCGGTCCTTCTTGTTTGTATGACAAAACCGCCTTGTTAACCGAAAATGCCCGTGCTATCGTATTCTAATGAACCAAAAACACCTCCTGCCTGCTCACTATGAGGTAAAACATAAGGGGAAAAGAAAACCTGGCGGCCAGAAAGGCAATCAGAATGCCCGTAAACACGGCTTTTATTCCAGCGTTTTGACCCTTGCCGAAATATGCGAATTCTGGAATATCATCAACCTGGAAACCGTTGACCCTGAAATTGCCGTCCTTCGCCTCAAGTTACGCTCTGTTCTTCGGCATGACCCTGGTTGCCGCCGCCTGCTCCGGGAAGCTTCGAAGTTATTGGAAAAGTGGTATTCGGCAAAATACCGGCTGGATGAACCAGACCGTACCTGCCTGAAGGGGGTCATCACTGGTATTCTGGACAATTATCAGCCTGACAGGACTGCTGATGCAAACACATGATTTTAACAAAACGAATCGTACTTGGGTTAACCATTTGTTCCCTTCGACTGTCACCGTTTTACCCCCGAAAAAGAGCTTTGAATTAAGAAAAATAAAAGTAATTTACAAAACGAATCACCCGGCCCTGATCTTGCCCGAAGCCTGCCTGTCTGAACTAGCTCAGCCTTTCAGGTGACTAAAGAGGGCTGATATATTATACTGGATTAATAGTTCCCCAGAAACGGAGTAAGTAATGCGCCTGACACAGCTATTCGGTAAGACCCAGAGAGAAATACCCGCCGAGGCAGACACTATCAGCCACCAGCTACTTCTTAAAGCCGGAATGATACGTCAGGTAGCGGCCGGAATCTATTCTTACCTGCCCCTGGCCTGGAGAACGCTGACCAGGATTGAGCGGATAATCCGCGACGAAATGGATAAAGCCGGAGGGCAGGAACTGAGGATGCCCTCAATCCAACCCCTGGAGCTATGGCAGGAAAGCGGGAGAGACCTTATCCTGGGAAAGACACTCTTTAACCTCTCCGACCGCCGTGAGCACAAGTTTGTCCTGGGGCCAACCCACGAGGAGGTCATCACCGAACTGGTTAAACACAATGTGCAGAGCTACCGTGACCTGCCGTTGCTGCTATACCAGATCCAGACCAAGTTTCGTGATGAACCCCGCCCCAGAGCCGGACTGATCAGGGTCCGTGAGTTCACCATGAAAGACCTCTACAGCTTCGATACCGATGAAGAGGGACTTAACCGCAGCTATGACAGGATACTCCAGGCTTATCAAAATCTCTATGAACGCTGCGGACTGACCACCCTCCTTGTTGAAGCCGATAGCGGAGCCATCGGAGGAAAAGAGTCCCACGAGTTTATGGTGGTCACTGAGAGTGGGGAGGATGAGATTGTTCTTTGCGAAGACTGCCAGAGTATGGCTAATGTTGAGAAGGCCAAAAGCGCTAAGGGAGAGGTAGGGGGTGGCGAGCCACTACCCCGGGAAGAGGTTGCTACACCAGGAGTAGCCAGCATTGAGGAAGTGGCTGATTTCTTAAAAGTGCCCCGAAACCGCACTCTGAAAGCGGTTTTCTATATGGCCGATAGCAAACTGGTCTTTGTAGTTATCCGGGGGGATCTTGAGGTAAACGAGGTAAAGCTGAAAAACTCCTTAAAGTGCCTCGAACTCCGCATGGCTACCCAGGAGGAAGTTATTGAAGCCGGCATCGTACCCGGAGCGGCTTCGCCGGTAGGTATCAGCGGCATCAAAGTTGTCGCCGACGATTCTGTAACTTCGGGAACAAACTTCATTGCCGGCGCCAATAAGCCGGCTACCCACCTCAGAAACGTAAACTACCCGAGAGACTTTAAAGCTGAAATTATTACCGATATCACAAAAGCCCGTGCCGGGGATGTATGCCCTCAGTGTGAAGGTACTTTTACCTTCAGCCGGGGAATTGAGGTAGGACACATCTTCAAAGTGGGTACTTTCTACAGTGAAAAACAGGGAGCCTTTTTCATAGACCGGAGCGGCCAGTCCCACCCTGTCGTTATGGGCTGTTACGGCATCGGGGTAGGCAGGCTAATGGCGGCCGTTGTAGAGCAGAATCACGACGATAAAGGCATTATCTGGCCGTTATCAATCGCCCCTTACCAGGTATATATCTGCCCTCTTTACCGGGAAGGTTCCAGGGTCTCTGAGTTTGCTGAAAAATTGTATACCGACCTCACAGCCGCCGGACTGGAAGTGCTTTTTGATGACCGCGCTGAATCACCGGGAGTTAAGTTCAATGATGCCGATCTGCTGGGAATCCCGTTCAGGCTCACCATTAGCCCCAGAACACTGGAAAATGACAGCCTGGAGTTAAAACGGCGCTCTGAGAAAGAACATGAACTGGTACCCTTGGAGGAAATTACCACCCGATTACACAGCCTGATACTCTAACTTATCAGGCTGTTTTTAAGCCGGTTTAATTCCCTGAACTCTGATGCTCCTGATTGAGCCGGTTACCTCAGCCACCTTTTCGGTCGATATATTACAGGAATCAATAAGAGTCTTGGCTGTCGGGTCGTTAATTATGTTTTCGACCGGGAAAGATGTCTCTTCCACTATCCCGATATCCCGGAATCCGGCTTCTTCTATTTTCCTCAGGTATTCCTCTTTTAATAGAGCTCCTGAAAGACAGCCGATATAGGCCTCAACAGATTGTTTAACTATCTCCGGCAGCTCTTGAGTCAAGACAATATCGGATATCATAAACCGGCCGCCCGGTTTAAGTACCCTGAATGTTTCCCCAAATGCCTTACTTTTATCGGGCACCAGGTTAATCACGCAGTTTGAGAGCACCACATCCACTGAATTGTCGGCCGCTGGCAGGTTTTCTATTTCCCCCAGCCGGAATTCGACATTTCTGTAATCGCCTTTTTCAGCGTTTTCCCTGGCTTTCTCTATCATCTCCGGGGTCATATCAACTCCGATAATTTTTCCTTTTTCCCCAACTCTTCCGGCTGCCAGGAAACAGTCAAAACCAGCTCCCGAACCAAGGTCAAGCACCGTCTCCCCTTCTTTAAGAGAGGCGATAGCCACCGGATTACCGCAACCGAGCCCCAGATTGGCTCCTTCCGGGACCGCCTTAAGATCCTTATCGTTATAGCCGATGTTCCGGCTGTTTACCCCGGCAGGACTACAGCACGAACCTTTAGAGACAGCTATTTTAGCATAGCCTTCTCTCACTGTTTTTCGGATTTCCGCCTCTTTCATTATTATCAAACCTCCTTTTTTAGCGCAGCATTTCTTCCATTACCGGGCCGAGAATACTCTTAAGCCTACCGGTAAAATCCTCGGCTTTAATAAGACCAATGCAGCAAACCTTGCCGTCTTTCTCCCAGACAGTCACCGCCAGTTTATCCCCGGCGTGGATATTTTCCTTTTCCCTCAATTCTTTAGGCAACACCATCTGCCCCCTCTCGTCCACACTGACCAAGGCCTCAACCTTGCAACAGGTATTGCTTTCCGTATCGCTACAGGCTTCACTTTTTCCTTT
>JAZFUA010000191.1:0-2350 GCA_036446975.1 Dehalococcoidales bacterium | reverse complement strand
ATGGCCAGCTTGTTTCTCACAGCCGAGCTTCTGGGCCGGCAGAGAAGCGCCCCTGTTGCACTGGCTTTTGCCGCTGCCGTAATGGTAGGTGTTACCCCCCGCATCCTCTGGGACGCTTCTTTCCAGATGAGCTTTATGGCTATAGCCGGTCTAATCCTCTTCTTCCCCAGGCTGCAATCTCTGTTCAGGAAAGCAGTCGGGGCTGTATTCGGAGAAGAAGGGGCAGCCACTCCAATAGCTAATTTTGTGGCTGACAGCTTCAGTATCAGTTTAGGAGCGATTATTGCCGTCTGGCCGCTGATTGCCTATTACTTTGACATCATCTCCCCGGTGGCTCCCCTGGCTACGTTATTTGCTCTGCCCGCTCTGCCTGGCATTATCATCACCGGAGCCCTGGCTGGGGTGACCGGGTTTATCGCCCTCCCTGTTGCCCAGGTTATCGGCTGGTTGAGCTGGCTCTTTGCTTCGTATATGCTGCTGGTGGTCAATCTTTTCTCGGCTGTCCCATTTATTGAGGCAGGCGCGGTTAAGGCCCCTCTGGTCTGGGTCTATTACTTCGCTCTGACGCTGGTTATCTGGTTCACCAGGAATAGAGATATTACCGCCAATCTGACACTCAAAGCCGGCAACCTCGTCTCCGGGCTGACTCTGAAATGGGTTATTCCTCCCCTGTTGACGGCAGCTATCCTGGTCTCGGTGGCTGCTGCCGGAATGCCTGATGACAAGCTTCATACCAGCTTTCTGGATGTCGGGCAAGGCGATGCTATCCTGATTCAAAAAGGCAGCCAGCAGGTTCTAATTGACGGCGGGCCTAGCCCACGGGCAATAGCTCTGGCTCTGGGCCAGGAAATGCCCTTCTGGGACCGGACAATAGACCTGGTAATATTGACCCATCCTCATGCCGACCATCTTACCGGTCTGGTTGAAGTACTGAAAAGATATAAAGTAAAACAGGTACTCTTTCCCGGACTGGAATATGAGTCCGCTATATATGATGAGTGGATCCGCATCATCGAGGAAAAGGGTATTAAGTCCACTCCGGCCCGGGCCGGACAGCTGATTGATTTCGGCTCAGGAGCGGTGATAGAGGTGCTCAATCCCCAGCAACCGCCCTTGGCCGATACCCTCTCCGATATAGATAATAATGGCCTGGTGCTGCGCTTAGAGATGGGAAAAGTGAGTTTCCTCATTACCGGTGACATAATGTGGCAGGGAGAACTTGAGCTGATTGCCCGCCGGGCTGATTTAACCGGCACCGTGCTCAAAGTTGCCCATCACGGCTCGGCTACATCCACCACTGATGAATTCCTGGCCCGGGTGAATCCCCGGCTGGCCGTAATCTCGGTAGCTGAGGAGAACTCCTTCGGACACCCCGACGACGATGTGATGGACAGACTCCAAAAGAGCCCGGGCAAGGAAAATATCTATCGCACCGATAAGCGCGGTACAATCGAGTTTATTACCGATGGAAAAAGATTGTGGGTAAAGGTAGAGAAATAAACTAAACAGAATATAATACCTCGTGATGTTTGAATTTTTAAAAGTAAGAGATTAGCCTGATTGTACCGGCTTTGAATTCCCACTCCCCCCAGACATTGTTATTTTTCAGGAAAAAGATTAGACTGCAATATATATATTAAGAACGATGTGAGTTAACCAGTAAGTATAGGAAAATCTTATGGCAGTGTTTGAAGAAACTTTGAAACCCCTTGGAAATTGGTTGATACGCTTGATAATCAAAATATTGAAGAAGAAACCGGTTTCCATATTTGTATCATTCTTAATCCTAACCTCATTGATAGATTTGGTTGCTCCATTTTTGGCGTTCATGTTATTACTACCACTCTATGTTAGTGGTTTGGTCTTTGTTTTTTGGCTTTTCAGCGGTTTCCCTCCTGGTTTGGAGTAAACCTCCCAAGTCTGGCTGATTAAACCTGGCCGAACAGAACAGCAGCCCCCGTACTGTTTAAGCTCATTGGTGATTTTTTACTCTTTCGCCTTACCAGTGTTGTATAATTAACCAACAAATCAGAACTTGGCAGGAAATTAATAAATTGCAGTCAATCATTGAAGCATACCTGGACATCGAGACTACAGGATTATCACCCTGGAACAATGAAATAACCGTGGTAGGTATATATGTGTGTAACGGTGATAATACCAGGTTTATTCACATCGTTGGAGAGGATATCTCATCCGAGAGCCTGCTTGATGCTTTGAATGGTGTCGGCGTTATTTACACATATAACGGCAGCAGGTTCGACCTGCCCTTTATCCATAATCGATTGGGTATTAACCTGGCTGAAACCTTCGGACATCGTGACTTAATGTATGATTGCTGGAATTTTAA
>JAZFUA010000190.1:0-4026 GCA_036446975.1 Dehalococcoidales bacterium | reverse complement strand
GCCTTATCATTTCCTGCATCGCCTTTATCTCTTTTTTAGTGGCCGGGCGTTCCTCCCAGCCTACCGTTTCCACTCTCAGACAGCTATTGGGAATAAGGTAAGCAACGTTAATCGAGGTCTTCTGGTGGAAACGCTGCAAATATTCAGTAATTGAGCTCCAGTTGTAGTCCAGCCTGGGATAACCGTTCACTCCCGAATAGTGCCGTAATATCATTTCCAGATTCTTTTTTGAGAGCGGCGCGTAGCCTAGCCCATCAAGCCCTAGCATATCAGTAGTAACTCCCTGCCTTATCTTGGGCTCGTTTAACGGTTCAGATAACGCTATTAAGTCAGAATGAGTATGAACATCAATAAAACCCGGAGTTACGATGCAACCGGAGGCGTCAATGATATTTGTCGCCGGTACGGATGAGGTTTCACCCACCAGAATCTTTACCCGGTCTTTCTCGATGGCCACATCTCCTTTAAAGCCAACGTTTCCCGTGCCATCAATAATCGTGCCGCCTCTTATTAATACGTCAAACATCTTAACTCCCCCTTTCTCGATATCTGGTTACCATGGTCCTACTATCTTCGAACCGACCACTACCGTCGGTAGCCAAAGCGAAAGGGCAGGAATATATGTGGTGAGGAATAGAACCGGTAAACCGACAACAAACAGAAAGATCAGCATAGGCTTTACCAGTTGAGCATAGGGGACACCCGATAACTTGGAACCTACAAAAATAGAAATAGCATACGGCGGTGTAACCACCCCAAGACCAACATTAACCACAATTATCGCTCCCAACTGAACAAGGTTCACGTCTATTTGAGTGATTAGCGGCAATAGTAGTGGCACGGCTATTATCATGATGGGAATGCCATCGATAAACATCCCCAGGGTTAGTAGTAATATGTTCAACATAAGCAATACTAAATACTTACTTTCGAAGGCCCCTATCATGAAGCTTGCCAAATCTTGAGCTACTCCTTCTCGAATCATAAGCCTGGTAAAGACCATGCCAAAGGCGAGTAGTAATGTAATCATGCCAAGAGTGCCAATTGTGGTCTGGCAGACTGCCCAGAAATTCTTTGCTTTCAATTCCCGGTACACAAATAAACCAATGAATAAGGTGTATACGGCAGCAATGGCGCCTGCCTCGTTTGGTGTGAATATACCGGCATAAATGCCGACTAATACAACAACGGGGGTGCCCAAGGCTGGCAATGCGAACCAGGTAGCTACCGCCACCTCTTTTACCGACCCTTTGAAAGTTGTTGGTAACTCGGGAATCTCCCCGATGGGCTGCCTATACCTCTGGGAAAGAAAGGTATTGAGCACTATATAGCCCCCGGCAAGCAGAAGACCAGGGAAGACGGTAGATAAGAAAACAGCCGCCACTGACTGCTGGGCAACAAGGCAGTAAATCAGCACCGGAATACTGGGAGGTATCAAGTATCCGAGGAAACTGGAGGAACATAGCACGGCAGTAGTATACCTTCGCTGGTATCCGAACTTTTCCAGCCGGGGGACCAGTATCGGAATCGTAGCGGCTATGGTCGGGACTGACGAACCGGTCAAGGCACCCAAAAAAAGGACAGTTACTATACAAACGTCTACCATTCCACCCTTGATTCTTCCCACCAATGCGTAGGCTAAGCGAATCAGACGGTCGGCAACCCCTGCCTCGGACATCAAATTACCGGCAAAAATAAAGAAGGCTATGGCCATAAGGATATAGCTGTCCATAGCGGCGTAGGTCGTTCCCGCAATAAATTGGAGTGGACTGTCGATGAGAATTAGGGCCACGACTGAACTTCCCAAGAAAACCCAGGTCAGAGGCAGGCCAATCATTATTCCGACGAAAAACAGCAGTAGCCCAATAAACAATCCTAATTCCATTAATACTTACCCCTTATGAGACCTATGGAGGATATTCCTTATTAGTTCGGCGATATCTCTGCGGGCGATAACCAGCAAGTGCAACAGTACGAAGGCTAGCGCGAAAAATAGAGTGATCTGAAGCCAGCTGATGTTGAACCAGCGTACCAAAGTGCCGTATTCAGGGTATTTCATAGCCCGCAACATGAATTGATAGGCAATGGGAAGAAGGACACCTAATATGGCAATAGACAGAACGACCAAGAAAGCACGGTAAATGGCAGCCGCGGTAGGCTTACCCTTCGTAATTCTGTCTCGGAAGACATCTACCGCTACATGACCCTCTCGCCAGGTAGTTATCGCTGCTGCAACGAACATAAAAAAGATAAACAAATATAATGCCAGGTCGCCGAACCACATTATCTCAAAGTGCAGCCAGTAGCGATTAATCACCTGGGCAAAGATGAGCAAGGTGGTTAAAATTAGCCCAATGGTGCAGATGATGACCTGTGTTGTCTGCACCCCGTGCAATATCCTCTTCAACACCGACTTAATATTGTTCATAATAACTATTCTTTGCGGTTGATATTAGATAAAATTACAGTTATTCGGCTTAAACTTCACAACTAGTTAAAGTGATCCGGTTGGATGCTATAGTAATACCTTATCTTCGGAAGCGTTGCAGCTTCCGAAGATAAGGTAACTATCGTTGCTAAACACGCCGCCTAGTAATCTCAAGGCAAAGGCCTTTTTTTTGCCAGTCTAGCCACCGGCAGCGGCTACCTCTGAACTTATCCGTGCGAGTTCATCCAGGATCTGCTGCGTCATATTCTGACCAGGATAGTTCTCATCAAGCCAGGGAGTAGCTAGCTCGTCCCAGATGGCGGGCATGTTTGCCTTTTCCCTCCAGACTGTCTTTTCCGCCGGGGTTGGGTAATATATCTCTAGACCGGACTCCACCAACGTTTTCTTAAATGCGATGTTGGCTCGGCGGTAGAACTCCATATCACGCATTTCTGCATTTGCGCTGGCTCTCTTTATGATTTCCTGGAGGTCGGGAGGTAGTGAATCCCACAGGTCTCTATTTATGGCAAAATTGGCTGCATCCCAGCCAAAACCGAGGTCGGTGTAGTATGTCAGCACCTCAAAATGCCTCTCTTCTATCAGGGAAGGCCATAAACTCCAGGCCATGTCAACAACGCCTCTTTCCAGGGCATTGTATAAGTCGGCCCAAGGAATAGTCTCAAGGGTCAGGCCGGTACCTTCCCCCATGTTCTTCATGGTCATCACAAAACCAAGGGACCCGGAAACCCTCATCTTGATATCCTTCATATCGTCGGGTGTTATGAGCGGCCTGGCGTTGTTACCAAGACCATATGGGCCAAAGTGAGAACTCCAAAGAAGCTTAAAGCCAACCTCTTCCCAGACCTTGTCCATGACTTGGTATAGTATCCCATCGGGGGCGCCATATGCTATGGCTGCTTCATTGTAGTTGCTCACCGTCCAGTTCATCCAGTTAAGCATTCCCCCGGGAACAAGGTTAACATAGGGAGCGTAAATTCCACCCTCGACACTTCCCTCCTGTACGGCACGGAATATTTCATCGTGACTGCCGAGCAGACCATCAGGATAGAACTCTATTTGTATTCTTCCATCCGAGTATACGTTTATCAGGTCAGCAAATAGCTGAATGGATTCGTTTCTACCTTGTTGTGTCCACGCCGTCCCAAATCGCCATTCGTACTCCGCCTTAGCTGGTTGTGCTGGTGCCGGAGCGGGTGCGGGTGCCGGGGCCGGAGCTGGTGCGGGAGCCGGTGCCGGAGCGGCACAGGCAACCAAGCTCGCGATTAACAATAATGCCAGCGGGATTAATAATATTTTCTTTTTCATCTGAAAAACTCCTTTATTTTGATTTTGGGCCGCTAAAATTACTTTACTATTGAAAGCGATCGCCCCCCCTTCTCTCTTATTTAATTATTCAAGCCAAATTTGCTTTTATTAGCTTTAGTCGCGGGATGCCACTTGCCCGATTACGCCAAGGGCAGCACACGGGAGGGGCCAGCACCGTTCCCCCAGACACGGTAATCATCCCTTGTTTCCCCTGGCAGAGCCCGCCTACACTCAATTTCCATACCGCTCCAACTATTGACGTCAAGTAGTAA
>JAZFUA010000189.1:0-8891 GCA_036446975.1 Dehalococcoidales bacterium | reverse complement strand
TCAATTTGTCGGTGTCTTCGGCGCCGGAACTCTAGTTGATTTTATTGAAAGTAGTGTATTCGGGGAATGGATAAACCCCTGGGCCATTGACCTGGTTACTAAAATTATCCCTTTTAAAGTCATTCAGGATTTATTCGTTGGCGAGTATGGAATTATCACTCTGGGAATCAGTTATGCTTTCGCCATTATCCTGCCTATCGTTGGCACTTTCTTCATTGCCTTCTCGATAATTGAAGACAGCGGTTATCTTCCTCGTCTGGCGATGCTTATCGACCGGGTGTTTAAGGGTATCGGACTCAATGGGCGGGCAGTGATTCCTATGGTGCTGGGGTTCGGCTGTGACACAATGGCCACAATCGTTACCAGAACCCAGGAAACTAAAAGAGAACGAGTTATCACTACCCTTCTCCTGGCTTTGGCCATTCCTTGCTCAGCACAACTGGGAGTGATTTTTGCCATTTTATCGGGCAGTGGGCTGGCGCTTTTAACCTGGATCGGAGTCGTAACCATGGTATTCCTGCTGGTCGGCTTTCTGGCAGCCAGGATTATTCCGGGAGAAAAAGCCAGCTTCTACATGGAAGTACCACCCCTCAGGCTCCCCAAGCTCTCCAATGTTCTTATCAAGACCTATACCCGGCTCCAATGGTACTTTTTTGAAGTTATGCCAGTTTTCATCCTGGCCAGTGTCCTGCTCTGGCTTGGAAACCTGACCGGATTATTTGATATTGTACTCAGCGGAATCGAGCAGCTGGTTAAACTCATAGGGCTGCCGCCGGAAACAGCCATCGCCTTTCTTTATGGCTTTTTCAGGCGGGATTTCGGCGCTGCCGGGTTGTATGACCTCCACAGTTCGGGAGTTCTATCCGGGATACCCCTTGTAGTGGCTGCGGTCACTCTCACCCTGTTCATTCCCTGTATTGCCCAGTTTTCAGTGATGCTGAAGGAGCGAGGATGGAAAACAGCATTTGCTATCACGGCATTTGTCTTTCCCTTCGCCTTCTTGGTCGGATTTCTGCTTAACCTGGCACTGACTGCTTGGCGGGTGCCCCTGTGAAATGCTCTCTTTGCGGCTATGAATTTCAAAAAGAGGAGGGTAAAACCGCCTGCAGAGGATGCCCGATGGCGAGAGGTTGCCATATGATTAAATGCCCAAACTGCAACTACGAGATACCTGAAGAGCCAGGATTAATTAGAGCCCTTAAAGCCTGGAAAGGACGAAGAAATGGAACTGGATGAAAAAACTGAAGAAGTATTGGAGAGCCTGTGGATTCACAATGAGGAAACCAGCGGGAATTCGATTCTGTTAGAGGATTTGGCTTTAGACAATCTGGAGCCTCTGGAACGATTGGTGGAGGGCCAGTACATATCTCTGGAAAAGGGTAGAATAAAATTGACCAATAAGGGGCGTCCATTTGCCAGAAACGTAGTCAGGAGACATAGACTGGCTGAGAGACTGTTAGCAGATGTTCTGGGTGCCGGAGGAGGTCTCATGCATGAGAGAGCCTGTAAATTCGAGCATATACTGGACCGGGGCCTGGAGGAAAGTATCTGTAGCCTGCTAGGTCATCCCAGGGTATGCCCTCATGGTAAGCCGATACCAGTTGGGAGATGCTGTAGTCAGAAACAGAAGCCAGGCCAAAGAGTAGTAGCTGCTCTCTCCCGGCTAACCCCGGGACAAAGCGGAAAAGTAGCTTATATCTATGCCAAAGAGCCTGGCCAGCTTCAAAAACTTACCGCAATGGGCATTCTCCCGGGAGCACCGATACAATTGATTCAGGGATTTCCTTCGTATTTGTTCCAAGTCCGCCAGACACAGTTTGCCGTGGATAGAGAAATAGCCGATACTATTTATGTCCGCCTGTTAGAAGAAGTAATTCTTGACGAAGCGGAAGGTAAAAAACCGGGAAATCGAGGTTGGCGGAGAGGCAAACTGGCCGGACTCCTTGGCTTAACGCAAGATCATTAGTTTTTATGAATAAAACAAAATATTATTTCGAAGCCTTTTTCAGGATAAAGACTATTCATAACGCTTTTTTATTTGTCTTATTATCTGCCATCAGATATAATTTGTAATTGCCGGGTAATCTTTTTTTGAGGTAGAATACTGCGCTGGTTTTATCATATTGCCAGGTTCACTGTAAGGATAACATTGCTCCTGACCACACGCTGGCAGGTCAGGGGTAAAGAGAATATCCCCGACCGGGGCCCGCTGCTGGTAGTGTCTAATCATCTTAATCTGGCTGATCCGCCTCTGGTCAGTGTTAGTCTTAACCGGAAAGCGATATTTATGGCCAAAGAGGAATTATTCCGCTCAAGCTTCTCGAACTATTTCATTCGTAGCTTTGGCGCCTTTCCGGTGCGCCGGGGCCAGCTGGACAGAAGGGCATTGAGGGAAGCGGAGAGAGTGCTGGCTAATGGAGACGCCCTGGTTATGTTCCCTGAGGCACGCAGGAGTCAGAACGGCCAACTGCAAACGGCTTTACCTGGCTCTGCGTTAATCGCTTTACGCAGTGGCGCTGCCATTCTCCCCATAGGTATTACAGGTACAGATAATATGAGCGGCCCGTTCTGGATGCTGCGTCGTCCACGAATAACAGTTAATATCGGGCTTCCATTCCACCTGCCACCGACAAATCGCAGGGTAACCAGGGCTGAGCTTACTGAACTAACGAACTACTTAATGAGTCATATAGCCGGACTTCTGCCTTTGAACCAACGAGGAGTTTATGTGAAGCAAGAGGAGCGTAATGACTCTGGAGATTAAAAAAGCTGACGCGACAGGTTTTTGCTTTGGTGTAAAACGGGCTATTGATATTCTGGAAAAAGCTGCCCGTGAATTCGGTCAAGTAGAAGCGCTGGGAGATATCGTGCATAACGAGCAGGTGCTTCAAAAGCTGGCTGATATCGGAATCAAGGTATCCGGCAGTCTGGCTGATATAGAAGGAAACACGGTGGCAATCGGTACCCACGGTGTAAGTCCCCAGCTGGAAGCTGAGATACGAGCCAATTATAAGGTGGTAATTAATACCACCTGCCCCTTTGTTCACCGGGCGCAAATTGCCGCTCGCAGAATGGCCCGTTCCGGGTTTTTTGTTATCATATACGGCGATGTTAACCACACCGAGGTAAAGGGTATTCTCGGCTGGGCCAATAATAAGGGAGTAGCTACTCTGAATGAGGACTATATTACCGGGTTGGAAAGCCTGCCTCACCGGATAGGCGTGCTATCTCAAACAACTCAGATACCAGCCCTCTTTACCAGCTTTGTCAGGACGGTTATTGATAGAGCCATGGTTAAAGATGCCGAATTGCGCATTGTGGATACTATCTGCCATGATATCAGGGAGCGTCAGCGAGCCGCCCTTGAACTGGCTGAAAAGGTAGACCTTATCTTCGTTATCGGTAGTCATACCAGTGCCAACACCGAAAACCTGGCGAAATTATGCTCAGCGGTTACGGAAACGCATCTTGTCGGAACGGCTGAAGATATTCAGCCCTCCTGGCTTCAGGGTCACCACCTTATAGGTGTGACTGGGGGCGCTTCTACAGCCGAGCAGACTATTGATGAAGTAATTGACAATTTAAAAACTAAATAACCTGTTAATAACTGTTGGGCGGAAACACCCTTATATCGGATAAAGCGTTTTTCTTTGCCCATTATCTGGCTAACCTCGTAAATACCACCACAATAAATACGGTAGCCAGAACAGCGTTAACACAGACCTTACAGCCATAAGATAGTCCCGTGTCTACCAATACAAAGCAGTAAATACAATGTAAAACGGGGTTTCCAATTGTATGACTTGAGAAAAACCTGGTGTTTCTGTTATTATGAGAATATTCCCTTACAATAAAGCAAACAGTGGTTTTCAAAGGTCTTAAAACAATTTACAGGCAAGCCTCCGGCTAATCCTTGGCTGGTGGCATTATATTTTTATTATTCAGTGGCAAACGCTTAGTATGTGAGAGGGTGTTACTTTGGAATATTATTTAACTGAAGACCAGAAGGCAATCAGAGACCTGGCCAGGACAATCGCCGAAGAACAGATCGTGCCGGTACGAGCCAAACTGGATGAAACGGAAGAATTCCCCTGGGAAATAATGAAGCACCTGGCTGATACAGACATGTTTCGCGTCTTTATCCCTGAAGAGTACGGAGGGATAGGCGGAAGCTGCCTTGACCTTTGCCTGGTAGTAGAAGAGTTAAGCCG
Organism: Dehalococcoidales bacterium; assembly: GCA_036446975.1. GTDB lineage: Bacteria > Chloroflexota > Dehalococcoidia > Dehalococcoidales > UBA2162 > JAZFUA01. The sequence continues at coordinate 4,680 of JAZFUA010000189.1, read as the reverse complement.
CGCCTGTGCCGGAATAGCTCTTTGCTATGCCGCAACCTCTCTGGGAACAGTTGCCCTGGTAGAATCCGGCAGTGAAGAGCAGAAACAAAAATACCTGCCTGATATTGCTGACGGGAAAAAACTGGCTGCATTTGCGGTAACCGAAGAAAGCGCCGGTAGTGATGCCGGAGCTATCAAAACAACGGCGGAAAAAGTGAGCGGGGGCTATCTTCTTAACGGCACCAAACAATTCATCAGCAATGGCGGCGATGCTGAAATATATACTGTTATTGCCCTGAGTGACAAAACAAAAGGCCCCCGTGGCGCCAGTGCCTTCATAGTGGAAAAAGGCACTCCCGGTTTCACCTTTGGCAGAAAAGAGAATAAGATGGGTATCAGAGCTTCTTCAACCAGAGAGCTGGTCTTTGATAATTGCCTTATCCCTGAGAAAAATCTGATTGGCAAAGAAGGTGCCGGATTTATCATCACCCTGAAAGTCTTTGACCATTCCCGACCCGGAATTGCGGCTCAGGCACTCGGCATTGCTCAGGGAGCGTTTGACGCATCTGTTGACTTCGCCCGCCAGCGGGTACAGTTCGGACATGCCATTATTTCTATCCAGGCTGTCCAGCATATGCTGGCTGATATGGCTATTCAGGTTGAAGCAGCCAGAGCCCTGACTTACGCTGCTGCCAGGACTGTGGATAGCGGAGTCAAAGGTTCCGGTATGGTATCGGCTATGGCCAAAGTGTTCGCCTCGGATGTGGCAATGAAGGTAACCACTGATGCGGTACAGGTCTTCGGCGGTGTTGGGTATATGCACGATTATCCGGTGGAAAAGATGATGAGAGATGCCAAGATTACTCAGATATATGAAGGCACCAATCAGGTATTGAGAAATACTATCGCTTCAGAAATCAGGAAAACCAGAAGACGCTCCGGTTAAGACCACTCCAACATTGCTTATATATTAAGAGTCGCTAATAATGGTCACTTATTCGGATTACGATCCATTCGCCAGGGTATATAACCAGCACTGGGGCGATCATTTCATTCCCCTGGTTTTTCCCATCCTGGAGAGTTATATACTCCGTAAGCTGCCCCCTAAAGCCGCCATACTGGACCTCTGCTGCGGTACCGGGCAACTCGTCCGCCTGCTTACAGACCGTGATTACCAGATGACCGGGCTGGATAGTTCGCAGGAAATGCTCCGTTATGCCCGTGAAAATGCCCCGGCTGCCGAATTTATCCTGGCTGATGCCCGTTCCTTCCGGTTACCGGCAAATTATCACGCTGTTATCTCCGTTTTCGATAGCCTGAATCACATTAGAAAACTGGAGGAATTGACCGCTACCTTCCGTAATGTGTACGCTAGCCTGCGACCCGCAGGGCTGTTTCTCTTTGATTTGAATATGGAGGCCGGGTTCAAGACGGATTGGAATAATGACTTCGATGTCATTGAAGATGACCTTGTTTTCGTTATCCGTTTAAGCTACGACCCGGAAGGCAGAACCGCCCACTTCGAGGCGACTGTTTTCTATCAGGAAAACGGGTGGCAACGCTCGGATTTCACTCTTACCCAGCAGTGCTATTTGGAAGAAGAGATAACATCTGCCCTGGCAGAGGCAGGGTTTGTTGAGATAAAAGCCTGCGCCAGCAATCTGGATAAAGAATTAATAGCCCTGACCGCGGACACGGAGAGGGGCTTCTTTATCTGCCAGAAGCCCCTCTAAAAACGAAATATAATATGCCCACCCGGCCTACTTCAAAAGATAAATTATCCTCCGGTAGCCAGGCTAAGCAAACGAAGGCGCTCACCATCCCTAATCTGCAGGTCATTCTCATCATGATAAAACTGACCGTTTATATTGAAGATACAGTAGTCCTCCAGGCGGTCTTCTCCTTCACGAATAACCGGGCCTTCCATCACCGGAAGCTGACGCCTCAGTGCGGCAACAACATCTCCCAGCCTGGCATCGTCCTCTAATTCCACCTCGATTTCAGGTAGTCCGCTTACCTCGCGGGACAGCCCGAACATCTCCACAATACAGCTTTTCAAAGCTACTTTCTCCTTATGGCCTTGGTCCCGGAGGAGGGGCTGGAGGCCATAGTTCTTCAGCTATTTCATCAAGCCCCAACTCCAGTAACTTTTTCTTACTCGGTTTGGTTGTTACCCGGTCCCAGTCAAGGGCTCCCAGGTTCCAATAGTTCTGAGCGTTGATGTCAGCCGTTACCCCGGCCAGGGGACCGTCTTTTTGAGGAGGATTCCCGGTTATTCTCGGATGCACTTTTATCTCCAGAGGGTTAATGCCTTCACGGAGGTTAAAGACATGCCTGATATTGGCAATCCTTTCCCCGGCTTTCAGTATCTCCTGCATACTGAACTCAGCCCCGGTAACAGCATTAAAGAATTCATGCAGATAATCGGTTCCCCCTGCTGCTCCAAAGAAGCCGAATGAACAAACACCAGTTGCGTTAACTATATGCCCGCGGAAACTACCGGGTCCAAATCCAGCCGTGTGCCGACCCGGAGTAGCATCCATCTGATAACGGGCCGCCGGGGTTGCGCCCGGTCTCATACTCAGTTTCGGATCGTGCATACCCAGCTCCTGCCCGCCAATGTGCACCGCGTACTGTTCGGCTCCTTTACCGATTTTTTCGGCTGCCACCATTACCCCGTCAGCCAGAATATCGCCAAAACCTTCCCTCTTGGCCATTTTCCAGGTCATGTCTATAATTGCCCGGTGATTACCCCAGGTCAGCTCAATGCCATCTGTATCTTCTTTGGTAATCAGCCCATTTTCGTAGCATTCAATAGCGAAGGCAATAACACAACCGGCAGAGATTGTATCCAGTCCGTAGGCGTTACAGATGTGGTTCGCCATAGCTATTGATTCCGTATTATTATTCAGACACATTGTTCCGAAAGTTCCCTGTGTCTCATACTCCGGTCTCCTTGTGCCGGCCGGGTATTTATACTCGCCGGTGCCTTCCTTCAGTCCGGCCTGGCAACCAATCGGACAATGCCAGCAGGCCACTCTCTTATCCAGGTTAGCTATAGCATCATCACCGCCAAGCCCGGTAACATCGGGGAAGTCAACAATTCCCACTCCTCCCCAGTTCTTAACCGGAGTGTCACCACTATGGGCTGACCTGGCAGTCATCCCGGTAGTGCCGTAAGTGTGAAAGCTTTCTAAAAACGAACCCCCGTTCGGTCTGGGTGTTCTCAGAGCCTTAACATGATCTCTTCTCAGTGTATTGGCACGTTCTTCATCGGCTAAAGGTACCTTCTGGTCCCCCTTTACCGCCACTGCCTTCAGCTTTTTAGAGCCCATTACCGCTCCTACCCCGGAACGTCCGGCGGCAGCCCCTTTCTCTGTAATAACGCAGGAAATAAGGGACAGTTTTTCTCCCGAAGGGCCGATACAGACAACTTCAGTCCCTTTCCCCAGTTCCTCACGCAGCATATCTTCTGTTTCGTAAACATCTTTACCCCAGAGGCTGGCAGCATCTCTCAGTTCGGCTTTCCCGTTGTTTATAAACAGATAAACCGGTTTATCTGAAATTCCGGTGAAAAAGACGCCATCATAACCGGCGAATTTCAAGGTTGGCCCAAATATACCGCCTGAATTAGCGTCTCCCCAACCGCCGGTAAGGGGTGATTTACAGACCACCGTATAACGAGCGCCAGTGTTAGCAGGTGTTCCGGTGAGTGGACCGGTAATCAGTCCAAACATGTTATCCGGGCCAAGCGCGTCTACACCCACCTTCTGTCTCTCGTATATAATCTTAGCCCCAATGCCATAACCGCCAATAAAGTCCCTGTAAAGACTCTCGTCGGGTGTTTCTTCTGTTATCTCCCCTGTAGTAAGATTTACAAATAAAAGCTTCCCCATGTATCCCTTAAGCATATTTTCTCCTTTTGTGTTTTTCCTTTAAACTTAATTGTATATGATATTTCAAAAATATACCACTCAATAGTTTTAGCTTGAATATTAAAGCCAACCCGATATCAGCCGACCTCAGGAAAATGGTAAAACTCGATTGTTTTTTACTTGACACCCTCAGGTCGTTTGGCTACCATAATTCTCGGGCCGAGGTAGCTCAGTCGGTAAAGCAGCGAACTGAAACGCTTTACAAGCAGCACCGCCAGTTTACACCTTTAAAGATGGTTTTCAGCACTTCGGCCGGTATGCTATAATAAAATCACCTTAACAACCTTACGGTAAATATCTACAGTAACTCCCACGCCGAGGTAGCTCAGTCGGTAGAGCAGCGGACTGAAAATCCGCGTGTCCCCAGTTCGAATCTGGGCTTCGGCACCACCTCTGTTTCAGAAAGTCCGTCAGCTTCATTCTCTAGACGTTCAGTTGGTGCTTTATAGTTCTTCTGGCTATCTTCAAAGTCAACGGTTTCGGAATACCTTTGAACCATTTGTATCGACTTCCAATGACCTAGTTTCATGATATCCAGAGTATCTACCCCACTTCGACGCAACATGGAGGCAAATCCCCTTCGAAAAGTGTGGGCATTACATTTCACACCACTTTTCTTTTCCAATTTTCGCAGCATTGAGACAACTCCATTTTTTTGAATCCCCCAAATCGAACCACCGTCAGGTTGATATTCGTTAAGCCAGTCTTTAAGTAGAACCTTACTGGCTTTACTGAGAGGTAGAGAAACTTCAAACCCGCCTTTGGC
>JAZFUA010000188.1:0-10655 GCA_036446975.1 Dehalococcoidales bacterium | reverse complement strand
CCAGTCTGGCACTTGGTTTTGCCGCTCAAAACATCATTCGCGACTATCTTCACGGCTTCTTCATCTTAATGGAGGACTGGTACCGGATTGGTGACTGGGTTACCATTTCGGGAATGGAAGGAGAAGTTGAGAAGGTAAGTCCGAGGCGTACCGTTTTACGAGAAATAAACGGCACAATGCATGTAATCCCCAATAGTCAGATACAATTTGCCAGTAATCAGACCCGGGACTGGGCACGGATCAATCTATATGTTAGGGTGGCTTATAAAGAGGATATCAGCCATGTCTATCAGGTTATCGACCAGGTGTGCCAGGAACTGAAAGACGATCCCGATTTTGGAACGAACTTAACAACGACTCCCTCTGCAATGCGGGTTAGCGATCTTGGTGACAACGGCTTCGATATTTGTATTCGGGGCTATACCAAGCCCGGAGAACAGTGGGGGCTGACCGGAGAACTACGCAAGCGGCTCAAGAACCGTTTTGACCGGGAAGGTATCGAGATTCCCTGGCCTCACACTAAAGTCTATTTTGGCAACAGGCCGGAAATTGCAGAAGGTACTGTTAGCTGAAAAAGACAGCAGAGTTAGCCCGGGAAGCGCTCCCGGCAGACGAGAAATTGGAGTGTCGGCGAACCCTTGTCGAGCCTGGGCAGGCAGGTTATGCTTGCAACCGCTGAAGATAGCGATGAGCCTGAAGGGCAGCTTTGGCCCCTTCGCCGGCAGCAATCACTATCTGCTTCTCGGGTACATCAGTCACATCTCCGGCAGCATAAAGCCCGGGAACAGTAGTTTCACAAGCATTATTGACTGGTACCTCTCCCAACTCGTTGAGTTTGATAAGTCCGCTTAGGGGGTCGGAGTTGGGCACCAGCCCAATTTCGATGAAGATACCGGTGACATCAAGCAGTTTATTATTGTCACCCTTAAGTTCTTTTATCAGCATTCCGTTGACGAAGTCTTGACCTTCAATTTTCTCCGTCCGGTACTCAGTAAAAATCGTCAGATTCTTGGCATCGGATAGCTTATCGATAAGGATGGCGTCACCGGTTAGCGGGGTTATTGATACCAGGTCAACATGCTCGGCAATTTTTACCATGTCCAGTGCTGCCTCAAGAGCCGAATTGCCTCCTCCTACTACTGCCACCCTTTGACCGGCGAAAATAGGCCCATCACAGATAGCACAGTAGGTTACTCCTTTTCCGGTATATTCTGCCTCTCCCGGTACATTTAATGTCCTGGGTTTCTTCCCGGCGGCAAAGATTACGGCTTTTGCCTGGTATCTGTCGTCTGATTCTGTCGTAACCTCAAATCCGCCTTCGATCTGCTCCAGTCGGGAAACCTTGCTGCCAATTTGCTGGTCAATAGGGAACTGGCTCACCTGGGTTTGGAATTTGTCAATCAGTTCCGGTCCCTCAATAAGCTGATAGCCCAGGTAGTTCTCAATCCCCAGGGTCAGGTTTACCTGCCCGCCAATGTCAGCACTGATCAATAATGCTTCCAGCTTCTTGCGGGCGGCATATACGCTAGCGGCCAGCCCAGCCGGCCCTCCACCAATTACCATCAATTCATACATAATCATCTCCTAACGAAAATATTTTATAAAGAGAATTCATGAAAAGGCAACTGCAGGGACTTTTTCAAATCATTGGCGTTGCGGGGAGCGTATCCCTGCCAGTGGTTATTGAACTGGGCAAAGAGGAGTTTTGTATTTTTTTTCAGGGATTCTATTCTGTTGGCCAGTTCTTCAATTTCATCGGGGGAATAGAGGTATTTATAGCGGGTTTCATTGTCGCCACTCCACCAAGTCTCCGCATTCCGGCCGTGAAAGCGGAAGTAGGCCATATCAGAGGTTATGGGTAGTTCTTCAGCTATTGAAGAGGCGAACTTCGGTTCATCTATCTGCACCCAGCTAACCCCATTTTCTTTCAGCAGGGTGGCCGTGCCCGGGTCATCGCTCCAGCTTTTGTGCCTCAGTTCAACAGCCAGCCGGTACTGCCCGAAGGCCTGTTTAACGGCAACTAATATCTGCCGGCCGAAGCTGTCATTCTTGAAACCGGGCGGGAATTGGGCCAGCAGGGCGCCCAGTTTTCCAGATCCGGCCAGCGGCTCCAGACCTCGCCTGAACAGGTCAACATCATCTGACGATATGGAGGTCTCTTTGCCGGTAGCTTCTTCATACATCCTGGGGTGGGTGAATTTCTGCCATAGCTTAACAGTAAAAAGGAAATCGGCTGGCACTATCCGGGCCCAGTTAAGGGCGTAATCCGGATCAGGCGGACGGTAAAAGGAACTGTTTACTTCTACGGTGTTAAAGAATTGACTGTAATATTCAAGCTCGTTTATTTTCCCCTTAGGGTAGAAATAGCCCTTCCAGGTACCCTCACCCTTCGGGTAAGACCAGCCGGAGGTGCCGATATACAAATCAGCTTTTTCAGACATCTTCCAATCCTTTGAGCAATTATACTACACCGTTGAATAAGGTTCTATATTTAATTGATGACAGGTTTGTAAACCCGATTCATTATGAGTTTCTGGAGAACCTCACCCCCTTCCCTTTTCTAAGGGGGATAAAGGGGGATGGGGTTAATATAAAAGTGAAGCAGAATGCAGGGAAAAGCGTTATTAACTAAAATCGAATAGAACCCCGGTTAAACCCCTTGACATCAGAACACTTGTTCTATTATAATCATATTCTCTGCTCTTATGGAGGTATGAGTTGTGAGGATTCTTTGTGTTCTGCTGCCCCATTTCCCTTTGAAGTGTGAAATATTGAGAAACCCGGAGATTGGGACTCACCCGGCGGTGATAAGCTGCGGGGCGGGTTCCCGGAAGCTGGTGCTGGACTACTCGCCCGGGCTGGATGGCCTGCAAACGGATATGCCCCTGCAGCAGGCCCTGGCCCGGCAGGGTAAAGCGGAGCTGATTCAGGCGGATGTCCCCTATTACTGGTCCGTCTTTAACCAAATTCTGGACGGTCTGGAGACGAGAAGCCCGCTGGTAGAAGGCGATAAGCTGGGTATAACCTACCTGGGCATTGACGGGCTCCAGCTCATTTACCCGGATGATGACAGACTTCTTAAAGGGGTGAAGGAAGTCCTGCCGGAGATATTTGTCCCTCAGATAGGAATCGCTGAAGGTAAGTTTCCTGCCTACCTGGCTGCCGGTTACAGCCCTCCGAATGGCTCTAAAACACTGACAGGAGATATAAGCACATTTTTGAGCAGTCTCCCCTGTGACATCCTGCCGGTCTCTATGAAGAGTAAGAGCCGGCTGCGCGATTTTGGTATAAATACCCTGGGGCAGCTGGCAGCTATGCCGGAAGGCCCATTGCAGTCCCAGTTCGGTCCGGAGGGCAGGAGAATACAGGAACTGGCCGGGGGTAATGATGACACGCCGTTGTATCCCCGCCTCTGGGAAGAGGTGATTGAAGGCAGCACCACGCTGCCTTCGGTGACGGTCTCCCTGGAGACGATGCTGGTGGCAATGGAGGGACTGCTCTCCCCTGTCTTTGCCCGGATTGCCCTCAAAGGACTGGGCATCAGCAGCCTGACCCTGTGGACCCGCACCTGGGACTCGGAGCACTGGGAGCGGAAGATACAGTTCAAGGAGCCGGTGATGGATATGCAGGCCGCCGTCTCCAGGATAAGACGGGTGATGGAGAATTTTCCCCAGCCCGGCCCGGTGGAAGAGTTGGGGTTGGGGGTTACCCGTCTGGGCTACCCGCGGGGACGCCAGAAAAGCCTCTTTCGTGAGGTCAGAGGCAAGGATAACCTGCTGGAAGATATCCACCAGCTGGAACTGCGCCAGGGTAATCCCCAGGTATTCAAGATAAAGGAAGTGGAGCCATGGTCCAGGATACCGGAAAGACGCTACGTGCTGGCACCTACCGGTCGGTAAACCTGCCGGAGACGGTAGAGGTGGAAGAGGATGCCTCCGGCCTGCCCCTGGCGGTCAAAACGCCACGGCGGCAGGCCGTTGCCTCTGTTGAGGAAAGGTGGCGCATTGATGACGAGTGGTGGCGACGCGAGCCGGTCTCACGCCTTTACTACTCCGTCTGTCTTGCCTCAGGGCACCGCCTGGTGCTCTATAAAGACCTTATCGATAACTGCTGGTATAAGCAGTCGTACTGATTTGCCTTAAAAATACTCGCCTTTGTCACCCTGGAGCGTAGCGAAGGGTCTCAGGGTGACATTTGGGTAAGGCCTTCAAACAGGGGGATGGGGGCTAATAATAGCAAGCATTATTGAAGTTAAAGGTAACTAAGGGGAATATTAGCTAAAACCTTATAAAAATTTGCTTAATAACTGCTGGTACCGGAAGGCACCTTCTTTGTCATTCCCAACTTGATTGGGAATCCAGAGAGCTGGGAAAAGGGAACCTGGATTCCCGCCTCCGCGGGAATGACAGAGTGCTTGGTAATGACAGAGTGCCTGGGAATGACGAAAATGAATGGAGTGAGAGAGGGCGCAGAGAAGCCCTGATTAGAAAGATATGGATTACGCCGAGCTTCACTGCCACAGCTACTATTCTTTTCACGATGGGGCTTCCTCACTGGAGGAATTACTTCTCCGGGCCAAAGAGCTGGGTTACCGGGCGATGGCTGTCACCGACCACGATAACCTGTGCGGGGCGATGCGTTTTGCCCATGTTTCCAGTTCCCTGGAGATGAATGGTATAACCGGCACCGAGATAACCCTGCAGGGCGGCTATCACCTTACTCTGCTGGCTAAAGACCGCCGTGGCTATGCCAATCTCTGCCGCCTCATCACGGCCGCTCACGGCACGGGTGAGCGCAACAGTCCCGAATTGCCCCCGGAATTACTACCGGAACATGCCGAGGGGCTGATTGCTCTTTCAGGCTGTCCCCGGGGAGAGCTTTCGCAGATGGTCACTCAAAAGCAGTTTGCCGAGGCTAGCAGCCTGGTATATCAATATATGGACTGGTTTGGTAAAGATAATTACTTTATTGAGCTCCAGCAGAACCTTGTCTTCGGTGATACGGAGAGGAACCGGGAGCTGGTCAGGCTGGCCCGTGAAGCGGGCGCCGGGCTGATAGCCACCGGTAATGTCCATTACCATGTCAGGGAAAGGCACCGGCTCCAGGACTGCCTGGTGGCCATTAAGAACTGCAAGAGCCTTGAGGAAACCCATCTGGAGCGGAGAGCTAACTCAGAGTTTTACCTGCGTCCGGGAGAAGAGATAGAGAGGCTGTTCCGTGAATGCCCCGAAGCCCTGTCCAATACCCTGGAAATCGCCGAGCGTTGCTCCCTTGACCTGACTAAAGACCTGGGTTACACCTTCCCCGACTATCCTGCCCCGGAAGGCTATACCCCGGAGAGCTACCTTGAGAAACTGTGCTGCGAGGCGGCGGTGAGGCGCTACGGGGCCGTTACTCCTGAGGTCAGCCAGCGGCTGGAAGAAGAATTCCGGCTGATTAACAAGTATAACCTGGCCGGTTTTCTGCTGCTTTATCACGAGGTCATCAAGCTGGGGCGGGAAGTGATGATTGACCTGGGGCTGAGCGACCCCTCCCTGTCACTGGAAGAAAATCCGCCCGGTCGGGGGAGAGGCTCCTCGGTGGCCCTGCTGGTGGGCTACTTAATCGGCCTTTCTCATATCGACCCCCTGAAGTATAACCTCTCCCTGGAGCGTTTCCTGCCCGAGGATGTAATGACCAATGTACCGGATATCGATCTTGATTTCCCGCGCAGTATCAGGGAAGAACTGATTTTGCGGACTCATCAGAAATGGGGCTGGCAATACGCCGTCCTCACCGGCACCATCGCTACCTACAAGGTCAGGGGGGCAGTCAGGGACCTGGGCAAGGCGCTGGGCCTGCCCCAGACGGAAATAGACCAGCTGGCCAAACAGACTAACTGGGGCCGGGCCCGGAAACTGGAATCCGAGATGCTGAAAATGCCCAATTTCAAGGAGAAGATAAACTCCCCGGTCTGGCGGGACCTGGTGAGCCTGGCCGTGGAACTGGACGGCTTTCCCAAATACATGGGGCAGCACCCGGGCGGCATGATCATTTCTTCCAGTCCGCTGATAGATATCGTGCCGGTGCAGAGGGGGGCCATCGAGGGACGCTATGTTTGCCAGTGGGATAAGGACAGCATCGACGATGCCGGCTTCGTTAAGATAGACTTCCTGGCCCTGGGTACCCTGTCCCAGCTCCAGGAGGCGATAGAACTCATCCGGCACAGCACCGGGCAAAGAATCGATCTCTCCCGCATTGATTTTGAGGACGACCAGATATATGACATGCTTTGCCGGGGAGACACCATCGGCATATTCCAGGTGGAATCTTCGGCCCAGATGCAGACCATCACCCGGCTCAAACCCCGGAACCTGATGGATATGGCTCACGAGGTAGGGGCGGTCAGGCCCGGCGTGGGCGTTAATAACGGGGTGCAGGAATACCTGGCCCGGCGCAGTGGTAAAAGGCCGCTAGAGTATGACCATCCCCTGGAAAAACACTCCCTGGAGCGCACTCTGGGCGTGGTCTTATTCCAGGACCAGGTAAACCAGCTGGCCATCGATGTGGCTGGTTTTGCCCCCAGCGAGGCCGACCGAATGCGCCGCGCCTTCGGCAGGAAGCACAATTCAGAACTCATCGAACAATACCGCCGTAAATTCCTGGAAGGAGCACTAAAAAGGGGCGTCAGCGAGGAGGAAGCCGAAAAAATCTTTAAGAAGTTTAACGGATTATATATGTTTCCGGAGTCCCATGCCTTCGCCTTCGGGGTGACGGCTTACCAGGCGGCCTGGCTGAAGTACTATTACCCGCTGGAGTTTTTTGTCGGTATTTTCAACCAGCAGCCGATGGGTTTCTACAACCTGGAGACACTGAAAGAAGACGCCAGGAGACACGGGATAAAGGTGCTTAACCCGGATATTAACCTGAGCCGGGCTAAATGTGTCATAGAAGGGCAAAGCCCCTCTCTCACCAGCTCTTTTCCCCGCTCCGGGAGTGGAGAGGAGTTTACCCTGAAAGGTCACCCTGAAGGGACTAAGGGTCTACCCGCTGCACAGTTATGGCAGGCGGGGGGTGAGGTTGAACAAGCCGGCGCATTACGGCTGGGCTTTCGGAATGTTCTGGGGCTGGGGAAGGCTTCCGCTGCGGCCATTGAAGAAGGCAGGGCAAAGCGGGCGGCTTTCCGGAGTATCGGTGATTTCCTGGAAAGCAGCGGGGTGCTTGAGGAGGTGGCCCTTAATTTGGCCGGGGCCGGCGCTTTTGACAGCCTTGAACCCAATCGGAGAAAAGTGAAGTGGGAGATTGGCCTCAGGTACCGGCCGGTAAATGCCCAGTTGTCCCTGTCCCTCCCCGTGGAGCAGGACCTGGTTGAACTGGAAACGCCTGGCGATTGGGAGAAGATGAGGGATGAGTACAGCATAATGGGTCTCTATCCCAGCGGGCACGTCATGGCCCGTCTGCGCCCTCGTTTTGGTAACGGCTTCTGTACCAGCCGGGAGATAGACAAACTGCCTGACGGAGCAAAAGTGGTCACGGCCGGGCTGGTCATCCGCCGGCAGAGGCCTCATGGCAAGGTGGTCTTTATGACCCTCGAGGACGAGTTTGGCCTCATCCCATTGATGGTCTTCCCCCAAGTTTTCGAGCGCCAGGAGTATGATTTCAAATCGCCTTTCCTGGTGGTGAAGGGTAAACTGTCCAGGCGAGAAGGCACCCATAATGTGGTGGTAGCCAGCGTGAAACCGTTCCGGGTGATGGACAAAGTGCCCCAATCTAAGAACTGGGGATGATTCTATTTAAGACAAAAGTCGTATCAGCCAGATTGGGGCGATGATATGCTGAAAAAAATATAAAGAAGATTCACTTATTCCATATCCGAAAGAAGTGGGAGGGAACCGGTGAGCGTTAAAATAGATATTTACCCCGGCCTGGCTCATCTTACAGGTGGCCAGACAGTTGTTGAAGTTAGCGGCAGCACAGTCGGTCAGTGCCTTGAGCAGCTGGTTGCCCGATTTCCGGAGATAAAGGGGTGGTTGTTCAGGAAAAACGGCAGTTTGAGCTGCGCCATTGAGATTTATGTTAATATGAAAACTTCATACCCCGAGGAACTGGCAATGCCGGTTAAGGATGGAGATGATCTTCGTATGCTGGGTCTGATGATTACCGGGTGAGATACGAATTTCTTAAATATACCTGACATAGAACAACAGGGATTGGAAAATAAAAAAGAGAGTTGCGATTTCCAACTCTCTAAGTAAGCATTATATCATAGCTATTTCCGGAAGTCAAATATTAGGCAGGGAGTCTCTTAATCAGGCCTGTTCAGACCCGGCTGGAAGCGGCTCACTCCGAGCGGCTAATTCAGACTTCTTCATGGCTCGTAGCTGGGGTATTAAGAGCGCCAGGGTCATGAAAAAAGAAAGCCCGTCGGCAATCGGGAATGAAAACCAGATACCATCTATTTGCCAGAATTTCGGAAGTATGAATATCAGGGGTAGTAAAAACAGGATTTGCCGAGATACCGCGGTGAGTAAAGTGGCTAATCTCTTACCGAGCGCTTGAAATACTACCGAGCCTACTATCTGAAAACCTATCAGAAAAGCCGCCAGGAAGATTATCTTTGCGGCATGAGAACTGGCGGCGACCAGCGAGGCATCAGTGGTAAAAATGGAAAATACAGTTGCCGGTAAGAAATAAATAATCGAGAATGACACAATGGACAGCAAGGTAGAAACAACGATAGCCAGTTTTATCGCCTGTAATAATCTGTCATAGCGTCCGGCCCCATAAGCGAAGCCGATAATAGGCTGAAGTCCCTGGCTGACACTCATGATTGGCATAAAGATGAACATCATAATCCGCATTGCCATACCGAAAGACGCTATTCCTAAATCTCCACCATAGGCGCCCAGCGTCCTGTTGATGATGATGGTGACCAGGCTACCCCCCGTGGTCCTGATGAAGGCACCTAATCCGATAGCAGTGATTTCTCCCACCACGGAACTGTCCAGAATGAAGTTCTTCAGGTGAATTTTAAGCGAACTGTTTTGGAAAAAGTAATAGTGGATGATGTATAGGGAAGTGGTTACCTGGGATAACATGGTGGCTATTGCTGCGCCACGGATTCCCATATCCAAAGCTAAAATGAATATGGCGTCAAGTACAATGTTAAGGCTGGCCCCTATCATCATGCTGATCATGGGAACACGAGCATTCCCCTCAGCCCTTACCAGCTGGCTGATTCCCATGGCGAATGTCATGAAAACTGTGCTGAGAAGGATAATTTCCAGGTAATCTCTGGAATAGGGGAGTATTGTATCCGAGGCGCCGAAAAGCCTCAACCAGAAATCAATGTTCGAAAAACCGATTACCGGAATCAGGATACCGAGTATAATTACCAGGAATACGGAGTTTCCCAGTGTGCGTTCGGCTTTACCGATATCGGCGGCTCCAAGTGCCCGGGAGATTACGGACGACCCGCCGATGCCCACTATCATTCCCAGACCCATTACCACCATCTGAAAGGGGAAGATAATGGTAAGTCCGGCAATGCCTAGCGGGCCGACTACCTGACCGATGAAAATCGTGTCCACGACGTTGTATAAGGCCATAACGAACATACCGACAGCCGCCGGCAGGGATAATTTAAAAAGCAACTTGCCGATACTTTCGGTGGCAAGCATCTTCTGTCTTCCATCGAGCGTACTATTATTCACATTCATTCGCATGTGGTTTACCTTTCATCGGGATTGGGGGGTAAAGAAATCCGTCTTGGTTAATTTGCCAGCTCAAGTGAAGTAATCCGCGTCTTTATATATCGTCAGGTTGGGTAATGCTTAAAGAAATAAGGGTTTTACCGGAGCAAGCGAGGTCGTAGTCAGAGATGTAACGACTAACCAAGGATATAGTGGCATTATAACCCATATTGGAGTTCAACTCAAAGTAATCACTATGCTAGCCGGCTTGCTTATTAAGTAGCCCGGCCATTAGAGGATGCCGTTATTTCCGCCTGTTGTGCAATGTGCTAAATCCGGGGGCATCAGTTCTTCATATTGACAAATTGAAGGGGAATGTTGTAATCCTGCTCTTTAAGCAGCTGCATGATTTCCTGGAGGTCATCAATCTTTTTGCCGGTGAGCCTGACCTGGTTGTCCTGAATAGCTGGCTGGACCTTGAGCTTGAGGCCCTTGATCAGTTTGACGATTTTCTGGCCGGTCTCTTTGGGGATACCCTCCTTGATAAGGATATCCATCTTGGCTGTGCCGTGTGAGGTAGGTTCGATATCCTTGAGGTCCAGGCACTTGGGATCCAGTTTAAACCGGGTGCATTGACCAACGAGCATCTCTGCAACCGCTTTAACCTTCCAATCGTCTCCGGTAAGAATATGAATATTCTTGGCTTTTCGGTCGAAAGTGATCTCAGACTTCACGTTTTTAAAATCGAATCGCGTGGTGATTTCACGTTTTACATTGTTGATTGCATTGTCCAGCGCCTGCAGGTCCACCTTGCTTACTACATCTACTGATGGCATTCATTCCTCCCCGAGTGACTATCCGCTCGGTTTATTTTACCACGAAAGTGACAATGATTCCGAAAAGAAAAATAATTTCTATTTAAAAAGAATTCATTTTCTGGGTACGCAATGTTTCCGTAAATATCCGACAGTCGATGTAGAATAT
>JAZFUA010000187.1:0-4804 GCA_036446975.1 Dehalococcoidales bacterium | reverse complement strand
GGCCGTCTTTTATCAGTTGGACAGCTTCCGGCTCAGTCCGGGCCCACAAACTGACCTGGACTCCGTTACGGGCCAGTACCATGCTCAGGGTTATTCCCCAGGAGCCGGTACCGATGATGGCAATCTTAGGCATATATTATTCTGTACTCTTCTCCGGTGGGGGTGGGTCTATTGACTGGGCTTTTTCACCTAACTTACGCTCTTTGCCGGTTAACAATCTGCCTATATTATCCCGATGCATAATAACAATAACCACTGTTCCGATTAAAGTATAAATCAGGTACTCAACGGGGAAGCCATTAAAAATAGTCAGCGGTATTAATATGCTATAGGTGCCTACTACTCCGGCGATAGAACCTAATGAGGCAAATCTGGTTAAACCGATGCCAATAACGAAGACCTGACCGCCAAAAAGGGCTACTACCGGAGATAACGCAATCAAGCCGCCGAAGAAGGTGGCAACCCCTCTCCCCCCCTGAAACTTAAGAAATATCGACCAGTTGTGTCCGGCCATAGCCGCTAAGGCTGCCAGACATTGGATAACCAGTAATCCCAGCCCAAAGTCACCCACTACCAGGTAGTTTCTGCCGAATATTAAGGCGGCAAATACTACCGCTAATGTTCCCTTTGACCCGTCAAGAAGCAATGCCAGAATGGCAGCCTTTTTGCCGGCTGCGCGGAGCACGTTAGTCGTTCCTGTTTTGCCACTACCGATATTCCTGATATCAACTTTGGAATAATGCCGGCTTATTAGTAGTCCAAAGGGAATCGAACCCAGCAGGTAACCTATAGCCAGTATGCTTATTATTTTAGCAAATATCATGATTCCCCCCTGGTTTTAAAGACTAAACGAAGCGGAGTACCATCGAAGCCAAAAGCCTGGCGCAGTTTGTTCTCCAGGTAGCGTTGGTAAGAAAAGTGGATTAGTTTGGTATCGTTGACAAAGAAAACAAAGGTCGGCGGGTTCACTTCAGCCTGGGTGGTGTATAAAATTTTTAGTCGCTTACCACCGATTCGGGGTAGATTGTGGGCCGCCAGTGCCTTCTGGATGACAGTGTTAACTTCTGCTGTAGGCAACCGCTTGAGCCTCTCATGGTAAACCCGGCATACTGCAGGCATAATCCCACCTATTCCTTGCCCGAATTTAGCCGATGTGTATACTGTGGGAGCATAAGGCATAAACTTGAACTGGCTCTTGATGTAGCTGTCCCATTCGGGCTTATTCTTCTCCGTAACCAGGTCCCACTTATTAACTATCAGTACAATTCCTTTTGCCATCTGGTGAATGTACCCACCGATATGTACATCTTGAGCTGTAAACGGCTCGCTGGCATCAATTACCAGTAGGGCAATATCAGACCGCTCAATGGCCCGCAGGGCACGAATGACGCTGTACCGCTCTACCCCGGCTCCGAACCGCCCCCGCCGTCTGATACCAGCCGTATCAATAATTAACACATGTTGCCCTTGAAAGTCAAACAAAGTATCCACGGCATCACGTGTCGTTCCCGGAGTATCATCAACCAGAGACCGCTCCTCACCCAGAAGGGCATTCAGTAACATTGACTTGCCGACATTGGGTCTGCCCACAATGGCTACCTTCATCGCTTCCGACTCGGATGTGGCTGGCGGCGTTACCGGCAGCTGGATTATTATCCTGTCCAGCAACTCGGTGGTTCCTCGCCCATGATAGGCGGAAATTGCCAGTGGCTCGCCTATTCCCAATTCATAAAACTCAACTGCTTGAGCCTCCAGTTTCTCATTATCAGCCTTGTTAGCTACCAACAATATAGGTTTACTCGTTTGCCGTAACATATCAGCTATTTCCAGGTCAAGGGGAGTTACCCCGTCTTTGACATCCGCCAGGAAGATAATAACATCGGCATCGGTAATAGCTATCTCCACCTGCTCTTTTACACCCTGAGCTATGGTCGACTGGGGTTTAGTCTCCAGTCCGCCGGTATCTACTATGGTAAACTCGGTCTCCTGCCAGGAAACAGTGGCTAATATACGGTCACGGGTGGTACCCGGTAAATCCGCAGTGATAGCTATCCTCTTGCCCGCCAGCCGGTTTAGGAGGGTAGACTTACCCGCATTCTGCCTGCCGATAATGGCCACAATTGGCATGCTTACGCCTGGCTTTGTTCGTTCCTGATCGATTTTATTCGCCTCTATTTTTATAACACCTCAACCTATTTTACGCTGTACCCTTTTTTATGTTTCCTCCTCTCTTTTGAAGGGGAGGAGATTAAGGGTTGGGCTGGATAATCCCTAAAGATAATGCCCCTGGCGGTCAGGGGCCTGGTAGGGTTTCGGCTCTTCTGTCTGGCTGGTTATAACAGGAGTGGTTGTTGATAATTCGTTTGCCAGCTTTGCGCTTGGAGGCTCTATCTCTGTTCCGGCTACCTTCTTCAATTCGGCAATGAGCTCTCTGAAGTTTTGCACAAAGGTATTGTACTCTATTACAAAGCGGTTGTACTGGTCTTTTGTTGAGGGAGAAACCTCAATTTTCTCAGCTATCTCATAAAACTGGGAAACAAATTCATAATAGTGGTTATTTAATAACCAGAGCTCATTCAGATAGATGTGCAGGTAAACCCGGAATCTGCCGGTCCTGGTATCGCTCTCCAACCTGTCCGTAAAACTGTCACACCAGGTATTGAATAGTCGGGCAGACATGTCACAAGCCCGTGCCCAGTCCCATAGCTGGGGGTCTTCAAGATTGAATAAAGTGTCTATAATGGCAAAGATAGACAGTGAAGAAGTGCCCGTAAAATGACGATTAAAGTAGCCGGTGAGTTGCCTTAGCCTCATTGATGAAGATTCGAGTCGTCTCTCTCCGGCCCTGATTACTGCCATAATCAGGCCAATGATCAGGATGCTGATGAGAGATGAGACTATTACCCATATTTCCCATTCGTAAATGGCACCCAGAATCGCCAGGATCGTTAATAAAATGGGAGACCAGCCCCAGACAATTATCGTTCTTAATATCTGTAATAAATACACATTACCTCCTAACGATAGCCGGGGAGGGATATCTCCAAACTGCCCAGCATTTGAGCCAGCAGCGCCTTTTGTACATAAAGCCTGTTTTCAGCCTGGTCGAAGATTACTGATTGCGGGCTCTCCATGACTTCATCGGTGACTTCTTCCCCTCGATGAGCCGGTAAATCGTGCATGAATATTGCATCTTTCTTGGCCAATGAGAGGAGTTCACTATTTACCTGGTAATTTCTGAACAGACGACTCCGCTCCTGAGCTTCAGTTTCCTGTCCCATACTCGTCCAGGTGTCTGTGTAGACAATATCTGCCTCGCTGACCGCTATCTGCGGTTCTTCAGTGCAAAGTATGGTTGCTCCGTTAGCCAGGGCGTATTGCTGAGCCAGGGTTAGAACATTCTCCTGCACGGCATAACCGGCCGGAGAAGCAATTCTGAAGTTCATTCCGGTAAGGGATGCCGCCAGCAGTAAGCTGTGAGCTATATTGTTGCCATCACCAATGAAGGCTAAGGTCAAACCGCTTAGCTCTCCCTTTTTCTCATATATGGTAAGCAGATCGGCTAGCGCCTGGCAGGGGTGTTCCAGGTCGGAAAGAGCGTTTATTACCGGCACTCCGGAATAGCTGGCCAGTGTCTCCAGTGTCTGGTGTGAAAAGGTACGGGCGGCAAGGGCATCTACATAACGACCGAGCACTCTGGCTACATCCGGGACTGATTCCCGTTCTCCCAGGCCAACCTCGGCCGGAGACAGATAAATAGTTTCTCCTCCCAACTGCCGCATAGCCATTTCAAAGCTAACCCTGGTCCTTAATGACGGTTTCTCGAAGAGAATGGCTAGTACTTTCCCCTTGAGTAGCGTAAGCCAGTCACTCTTTTTACTCTCGATAGCGGCAGATATAATCAAATGGATATCTTCTTTGCTAAGGTCGGATATCGAAAGTAAGTCTTTCCCCTCCATTGCAGCCTCCTTACGGCATACAGTATATCACGAAAAGCGATTATTCAATAGAGGGTAATTAAGAACTTTACTAAGCTTTGGCCGGTAATATTAAAGGATAGGGGTCTTGACAGAATAAGAGGATGATGGTACTTTATATATTAAGAAATTTACATATTTATTAAATACTAAATATTTTGTTTTCTTAGGAGGACGTTATGGAAGACCAGATATACGGCTACCATGCCGAAATGTGTAAGGTATTCTCCCACCCAAAGCGGCTGGAACTCATAAATATAATGCGTGACAAAGAAATGAGCGCCGGCCAGCTTGGCGAAAGACTTGGCTTGGCCCCGTCCAATCTGTCTCAGCACCTGACCATGATGAGGGAGCGCCACATTCTTACCTCAAGGAAAGAGGGGAATGTGGTCTATTATCGGATAGCCAACATTCGCCTTCTTGAGGCCTTTGATTTACTGCGTGAAATACTGTTTGAGCAAATCAGACAGGATGCAGCTCTTATTCAAGGTAGAACAAGTTGATATCGAATATGGTACTGGAGGTCAATAAATGAAATTGGGTATCATCGTCAATACCAATGATGCCGAGACTGCCTGGAACGCGCTGCGCCTGAGTAATGAAGCCGTTACCGCTGGAAATGAGGTTAAAATGTTTATTCAAGGAGATAGGTTATTAATAATGTCAAGTAAGAGATTAAGATGAACAGCATTACGAGTTGAAATGGGGAGTTTCGATTAAAAGGAGGAAAAGAAAATGGGTATAATGGACAAAATGATGGATATGATGATCGGTAAAATGAAGCCTGAAGAAAAAGAAAAGATGATGTTGAAGATGATGCCGATGAT
>JAZFUA010000186.1:0-3926 GCA_036446975.1 Dehalococcoidales bacterium | reverse complement strand
GGGGGCGGCCACGGCGAGGGGGTTGGTGCCGATTCCGGGTTTTTTACTTCCCGGAGGCACCACATCCATGATGGAATCTGTCATTGAAATCCCAATCATATCATGCTCCAGGGCCATCATGGCGTAGTTGACAGCGGCTCCAAAGTGAGTACTGTTACGCACGCTGACGAATCCGGCCCCGGCTGCTTCCGCCCGGCGTATCGCTTCGTTCATAGCCTGAGTGCCGACAACGAAGCCGAGACCCTTGTCACCGTCCATGACAGCTGTAGCCGGCGCCTGGCTGATAATCTCTGTCTTGGGGGTGGCATTAATACGTCCGTCCTTCAGTGCCCTGATGTAATATGATGCCAGACGGGCTACGCCGTGGGAGTCTACCCCTCTCAGGTCAGTACGCACCAGCATAACAGCCGTTAGACGGGCATCCTCATCTGGCACGCCCACCTTTTTAAAGGCACTGATAACTAAATCGGTCAGTTTTTCACCATCAACGCGGCCTTCTTTTATTGCCATTTATCTCTACCTCACATTTTTGTAAATTAGCCTTTAGTCGTTTGTTAGGCCGGTAACCATAAAAAAGGATTACCGATATATTGAAAAATCAAGCTCTTCCCGGGTAATGACCTCAAGAAGGGCCGCCTTCCCAGAATCCACTGATTTCTTTGCTCTCTGGAGAGCCGGAATAATATCATCGGGTTGCTCTACCCGCTCAGCGTAACCTCCCAGACCTTCGGCAATTTTAACATAGTCTCCTGTCTGGCGGTTGAGATTATATTGCTCGGAAGCCACCGGGTGATGACCCTGGTAACCTCCAAGTAGGGAATTATTTACCAGGACAACCAGGATGGGAATATTTTCTCTTACTGCTGTCTCGAAGTCCATACCTACCATACCAAAAGCAGCGTTGCCCAGAAAACTGACGGCAGTTTTTTCAGGTCTGGCTAGTTTTGCTCCCATGGCGAAGCCTAATGAGGCTCCCAGCGTAGTCATTTTCCCCCAACCGATATAACCTCCCGGAACCGGACACTCCCAAAAGGGAAGCAAGTGGTCCCGTGGACTCCCGGAATCGTGAGTTATGATTGTTTCCCTCGGGTCCAGCACCTGCATCATGTCCCGAATTAGCCGGTAGGGATTAATAGGCGTCTCATCGGATGTGAGCTTGGGCATCCACTCCATCAACCATTCGTCTTTAACTGTCTTGATTTCTCTGGCGATGGCATCGTCTCCCTTTTTGCCTTCAGGGCCAAGCTGTTCCTTTACCTCGTCAATAAGTTGTTGCAGCACCAGTTTAGCATCACCAATAATAGCCCCTTGCAGAGGGTAGTCTTTGTTCAGGTCCATTGTGTCTATGGTTGATTGTATGACGGCCTTGTCATCCGGGATAGGAGTCGTGAATCCTTCCTTGGTACAACTGGAACCGATGGAAAATACCAGGTCAGCTTTCTTCAGGAAGTGCATCAGCATTTTTGGACGGGTTCGTCCCCCGGCCCCGAGAGCTAACGGGTGGTTCTCAGGAAAAGCGCTCTTGCCAGCCATGGTGGTGAACACCGGAATCTGGAGTAACTCGGCAAGCTCGGTTAGCTCATCCCAGGCGGTAGCATAAAGGACTCCCATACCGGCGCGGATGACCGGGTTCCGGGCAGCAATCAGGGCTTTAGCCGTTTCTCTCACATCGGCAGGGTCTCCAGCGCTCCTGACGGCTTTTACCGGAGTGTATTGAAACTTGGCGTCATCAAACTCTTCGTTGGCCACATCTGCTGGTATTTCAAGGAGTACCGGTCCCGGTTTCCCCATTCTAAAGCAGGTGAAGGCCTGTCTCATCATCTCGGGCACCCGGTCGGCAAAGTTAATCATGTCCGTCCACTTGGTTATATCCCGGAAACTTTTTGAGGCAATAAAATTTGGGGGTGACAACCGCCGCCGGGCTGGTCCGGATGGCAATACCAGAATTGGCACAGATTCGCTAAAGGCCTGGGCTACACCTGAATAGGCATTTTGGACTCCCGGACCGGATTGCATAGCGCAGACCCCAATTCTCTTGCCGAAGGAAGCCCTGGTGAAACCATCAGCCATACCTACGCCAACCCGCTCATTCCTGGAAATAATAGGGCGGATACCTTCTTTAGCTCCGGCTTCAAACACGGCATTCATCGGGAAACCGCTGATAAACTCCACACCTTCCGCTTTCAGAATTTTAACTATGGCAGTCATACCTTGCATCTTACTATTTTCTCCTTTCTGCGTTAAGTAACAGTCCCTAAAAATCAATCATAAAATTTCCGTTTTGGTAAAAGAGCTCGTCATCCACCCGGATCTCACCACCATCACGCAGGTCGCATATCATATCCCAGTGGATAGCTGATTCATTCTTGCTGCCTGTCTCTGGGTAGCCGGCCCCAAGGGCCATATGGAAGCTGCCGCTTATTTTCTCATCGAACAGTATCTCCCGCGTAAAGCGAGTAATACCCTGGTTGGTGCCAATGGCAAACTCGCCAATAAAGCGTGAACCGGCATCGGTATCCAGTGTCTGAAGGAGAAAATCTTCATTCTTATCAGCGCTTGCTTTAACTACTTTACCCTGCTCAAACCATAGACGGACACCTGTTACCTCTCTTCCACTGTAGATAGCCGGATATGAAAAACAGACAGTTCCCTCGATACTGTCCTCAACCGGGCCGGTAAATATCTCTCCATCAGGCATATTGAAGTGACCGTCGCAGTTAATAAAATTACGCCCGGCGATACTGAGATGTAAATCAGTCTCCGGTCCCCGGACATGCAAGTTTGTCTTACCCTTGAGCCAGGTGATCAGCTTCTCCTGGCGAGCCGAAAACTGTTGCCAGTATCCCACCGGGTCATCCAAATCAGGTAAGCAGGCACTGTAGACAAAATCTTCATATTCGCTGAGGCTCATCTCGGCATCCTGGGCAAAGGCGCTTGTTGGAAAAAGAGCCACTGTCCAGCGTAGGTCTTTGGAGGCAGAACGGCGCATAAAGGTGCGCATTATTTCCGTGCGGGCACGTTGTTGCGTTACTATTTTCCCCGGCTCAACATTGCTGAGGGCCTTAGTGTTGCTTTCGGCAAGTACCGAAATACGTACATCGTATGTTTCCATGACCAGTTCGAGCGGTTTGGGAACATGTTTGAGTTGTTCATCTGAAGCATAGCGGAAGAATATCTCTTCAGTACCGGGAAGAGATATCATCATTAACGGGTGTCCTCCCGCCTGCAATACTCTGGTATAAATTTCCTTCAACAGCGGCTCAGCCAGGGCGCTGCCATTAATTAGCACCCGGTCACCATCACGTACCGCTACCGAATAGTCAACCAATGTCTGAGCCAGCTTCTCAACCTTCAGGTCTGTCGTTGCTCTCTCCTTTTCCGCTCATGCATTATAGTTTATTTTATTGTGGTATACATCATAACACGAAAGCCGAGTTTTTTCAGGGAAATCAGATAGTTTTTTTGCTTCTCCATCCCGTCTCTTTGATAAAAATTAAAGTAATCATCGCCGCCAGGGAAAGAGCTGCCCAGAATATAAATGGCAGCCCCGGATTAATGCCTGCCAAGCTGTTTCCCAACGGAGGAGAAATAACGCCACCTAGTTGGGCAATGGTGAAAACAACTCCCAGAGCCGTCCCTGAATATGCCTGCCCAATTTCCTCTGTTTCCAGTAATAAGGTAATGATAGCCGACATGAAACCATCCATAAACATACCTGCCAGTATCATTAATATCCAAATAACAATGCCATCCACATAGGGTATCAAACTGAAAGATATAATAGTTAACAGCAGGGCGGGATAAAGAATTAGCTTTCTTGAGCCAAGCCTGTCCGATATGGAAGAGAGGGGAATAACTGATATAGTGCTGACTCCGTAAAAGATGGCCATAGTATTGTCAGCGCTGACTCCTGTCCATCCCCGTTT
>JAZFUA010000185.1:0-2918 GCA_036446975.1 Dehalococcoidales bacterium | reverse complement strand
TCCCCTTTCCCTGATAAGGGCTTGCCCTAAAAGTAACATCTCCCTGTCATTCTGAGCGCAGCGAAGAATCTCTACTATTCTCCTCTGATATCAGATTCTTCGTCATCCCGCCTTCATCGGGATTCCTCAGAATGACACTTGAATCATATCCCTGACCGGTCTGAAAGTCCAGCGGTGAACCGGTGACGGTCCCAGCCGGCCCAGGCAGGTGAGGTGCTCCTCAGTGCCATAGCCCTTGTGACGGGCCATTCCATACCCCTTATGGGTCTTATCAAGTTTTACCATTAGCTGGTCGCGGGTTACTTTAGCTACAATTGAGGCACAGGCGATGGAGAGACAGAGACTATCTCCATAGGTAATCCCTTTTTGAGGCAATCTTATCCCGGGAAGACGCAGGTAATCTATCAGCAGAAAATCCGGCCCCGGAGAGAGCTGTTTTACCGCCCGTTTCATAGCCAAGCGGGTTGCCCATATGATACCCCGGCTGTCTATTATCGTTGGGGAGACCAGGCCGACACCTATGGCTACAGCTGCTTTATGGATATGATGAAACAGGAACTCTCGCTTGAGAGGGGTCAATTGCTTGCTGTCTCTTACCAGGCTCAGCCAGGGAACATTCAGGCGCTGGGGGAGAATAACAGCCGCAGCTGCCACCGGCCCGGCCAAGGCGCCCCGGCCAACCTCATCGATACCGGCAACAAAGCGGTAGCCCTGCTCCTCAAGTACTCTTTCTTCGGCAAAAGACGGCATCTGAAAATTTTTTATTGACCCTGTCCCCTTTAATATCAGGCGATTCCTCAGAGGATTAGTCCCGCCTCAGCTTTCTTTCCGCTGTTTTTCCGGTTGCCCACTCTGAATAGTAATGTCGCTGAGAGGCAGCTCGGCAGTCACCCTGTTTTCCAACTCAACCAGAACTGTTTCCTTCAGAGGACTACTGCTTATCACCTTGGCGCTCCCCGAAGGGGTGGATACCCACTGGCCATTTTTAGGCATTTTCCCTTTCATGGCCCGGTATTGCTCATTTTCATATCCCAGACAGCACATCAGGCGACCACAAACGCCGGATATTTTCATCGGGTTGAGGGGTAAACCCTGGTCTTTAGCCATTCTCATAGCCACCGGGGCGAACTCGGTCAGGAAACTGGCGCAACAGAGGGGACGACCGCACCTGCCACAACCGCCCACGATTCTGGCTTCATCTCTGGGTCCAGTCTGTCTCATCTCCACCCTGACCTTCAAATGTCTGGCTAACTCCCGGACCAGGTCACGAAAATCAACTCTCTCGGCAGCGCTGAAGTAAATGGTAAGGCGACTGCCATCGAGATTATATTCGGCAGACAGTTGCTTCATCGACAGGTTCATCTTTTCAATCAGTTTACCGCATTCTTCCAGGGCTTCTGTCTCTCTGATTTCAAGTTCCTGGGAGCGCTGAATATCATTATCTTCCGCCTTACGCACTACCGGCTTCAGAGGTTTGTCCACTTCACTGGCTAACACCTGCTTGGGAGCGATAGCTACCTGCCCCAGCTCCAGGCCCTGCACCGTCTCAACTACCACCTGGTCATTTACATCCAGGTCAATACCCGCCGGGTCAAAGTAATATACTTTTCCGGCCCTTTTGAATCGTACTCCAACAATATCGGCCATAATTTACCTCATCTTGATTTTTATTGCAGAATAGTAACTCGACATTCTTGCTCGACACCTATGAATAATACTATTATTAATATATTCCTAATCATTTCATACTTCAAGAGGTTTTCCCGCTTCCGGGACATCCAGCATTAACACCTCAATAGCCAGACGCGGGCTGGCATTCTGCCTTAGCTGTTCACCGGTAGTCCTGATGCTCTGAATAAAAGCCTTTATCTGAACTAATGTGTAGCCCTTTGCCATATCGGAAAGCGAGTCCAGCCGGTCAATATTGGTGATGCTGTCCGGCAAGCCTGCCTTGACCAACAGCAGGTCACGCCACCATTCAAGCCACAGTTCCAGTCTCTGGTAAACCAGCCCCCGGTTCTGGCCAAACTGGGTTGCCAGCTGGGCAGCGTAAGTAAAACGCTCCTCACCATCGGCAGCGGTAATATCAATCAATCTCTCCAGCCACTCGGTGCGCTGCTGAGCCAGACTATCATCAATAGCAGCGGATACCGCCCATCCCGGGCAGCCGTGAGAAAGTCGGGCCAGCAGCCCGGCCTTTTCCGGCTCAACAGCCCAATTTTTTTCAAGGGCGGCCTCTATTTCATTAACCGGCACGTGAGATAACTCTACCCGCTGGCAGCGGGAAACAACCGTGGGCAGCAGGAGCCGCTCATCCACCGTCAATAATATGAAAACTACATTACTTTCCGGCTCTTCCAGGGTCTTGAGCAGACGGTTGGCAGCCCCGGTGGAGAGAAACTCGGCTCCATCAATAATAAATACTTTACACTTTCCCTCAAAGGGAGGCAGGCTGGCTGAGTGCTGAATCTCTTCATTCTGGCCGACACCAATCTTGGCCCGGTTTTCTTCAGAAGTCTCATCATTAAGCACCGTTATCTGCACATCGGCATGCCGGAAAGCGGCTATTTTCTGGCAGGAGAAGCACTCACCGCAGGGAACTTCAGTCGCCTCACAGTTCAGCGCCTGAGCCAGATTTATTGCCAGAGTCATCTTGCCCATATGGGCTGGGCCAATAAAAAGATAGGCGTGAGCCAGGGAACCCGTCTCAAGACTGCGCCGCATTAATGAAACTGCCCGGCTCTGCCCGATTACCTGCCACACCACTATAAATTTCCTTCTCTACCCGTACTCCGTTCTTCTCTCTCCATCGTCATTTCAAACTACATCATGCCGGGTCAAGTCTTCAAGGGTTTCCCGCCGCCGGATAAGGCGACCCTTACCATCTTTAAGCATTATTATAGCCGGCCTGAATGAGG
>JAZFUA010000184.1:0-8655 GCA_036446975.1 Dehalococcoidales bacterium | reverse complement strand
GCCATTCTGTCCAGGAAGAGAAACGGCGTACCCGTGTCGATTTCACTGCGCGGGCTTTCTCAAGATACCGTAATGCCAAGCTCGGTTGTTTTTGCTGATGTCGAATTGAAGCAACTGGCGACTCTGCCTCAACAGATAACGCGTCTCAGTGACAGAGTTATTTTCTTCGGTGCTATTGTTCTGGCGGCCGGGTTTCTGATGACTCTCACCGTATTTTTAGCCTGGCCCCTCGGAATTCCCATAGCTCTGGCCGGAGGGGCTACCATGATCCTCGGACTGGCAGGTAAGGCGGTCACATCAGTGTGGCGAAAGATTAAGGGAGATACTAAAGACATCTGATAGTTTTTAAAACCGGGGTTTTAATGCGGTAAAATGATAGTAAAAAGGTAATCATATGACAGCCAGTCAAGCTCTCAGGGATTGTGGGGTATTTTCGGCGCTGGGTAATGCTGAACTGGAGAAAGTGGCCAGTTCAGTCTCGGAAAAGGAATATGAGGCTGGGACTACCCTCTTTTATGAAGGAGACAGTGCCGATGAATTCTTTATTCTGTTAGAGGGAAAGGTTGCTCTGCAAATAACGCTGGCAAAAACACTTGGAAAAGCGGCCAGGCGGGTAACTGTTGATATCGTAACTGCCAGAGAGGTAGTTGGCTGGTCAGCCGTTGTAGAGCCATATACCCACACCCTTACGGCGGTCTGCCTGCAGAACATAAAAGTACTGGCAATCAGCGGAAGCAAGCTCCGGTGGCTACTCCAGGATGACCATGAAATTGGTTACGAGGTATTTGACAAACTTATCAAGGTAGTAGCGTTAAGATTGGAGGATACCCTGCACCTGCTGATAAGTGAACGGTCGTTACCTTAAGAACAAGATTCTGGTTTTAAGATAAGAATAAAAACGCAGAATAATAAATCCAGACTTGTCAATAATAGCATCCCTTTTTGTTAGATAGAAGAGAGGTTTTTTGTGCGTAATGGAGACAAGGGATTAAACAGACGGGATTTTATTAAGAAGACGGCAATCGGCACCGGATTAGTTGCCGCCCTTTCCACCCCGCTGGCCTTATTTCTGAACCGGGCTGAAGCTGCCAATAATGGTTCAGAAGGTACTACAGATCAGAAGACGCGAGCCTGGTGCATGGTTATTGACCTGAAAAAGTGTGAAGGATGTGTCACTATCGGGACAACGCCCCAGTGCACCCAGGCTTGTATTCAGGGACATTTCGTACCCGAGGGGCAGCAGTGGATTCAGGTTTTTGAAGCTGAAATGGCCGGTGGCGGAACCTATTTTATGCCAACACCCTGTTTTCACTGTGAAAACGCCCCCTGTGTGAATGTCTGCCCAGTGGCGGCAACTTACCACACCAAAGACGGACTTGTCCTTATTGACCAGCGCCGCTGTATTGGCTGCCGCTTGTGTATTGCAGCCTGCCCTTACCATCGGCGCTTCTTTAACTGGGGTACGCCCAAACTTCCTCCTGAAGCCTACTTTGTTGAATATACCCCCGAAAGACAGATTCCCGCCATAAAGGGGACGGTTATGAAATGTGACTTCTGTCCGGATATGATGCGTATCGGGAAGCTACCGGATTGTGTTA
Source organism: Dehalococcoidales bacterium (assembly GCA_036446975.1). Lineage (GTDB taxonomy): Bacteria > Chloroflexota > Dehalococcoidia > Dehalococcoidales > UBA2162 > JAZFUA01. The sequence goes on along the minus strand of JAZFUA010000184.1, from coordinate 7,057 downwards.
TCGGCTGCCCGATGAAAGCGCTCTATATGGGCGACCTTAATGAAAATGTGGCTACTAACGGAGTAGACATTGTAGAACTATCAAAATTCCTGGCAGATAATGACGCTTACCGGTATAACGAGAACCTGGGTACCCGGCCAAAGGTATGGTATCTGCCCGGACACGGGCAGGACTTCGGAAGAAAACCCGATGACCACCGTGAGTTTAAACCACCGACCTGGCCCTGGGGAGGCGAAGGAAACGACCGCCAGCCGGGTATTGATATCTGGAAGAAATCGGACTCCTGGACCTGGGAGGCCCGGGTTAAATGAGGGTCGGGGCAATTGAAGGTTATTCCGAGCGTCTGGAGCGAATCTCTCTGGCTCCATTGTCCCGAACCAGTACCGGTTATTATATCTTCGTCTCCATTCTCCTGGCAGTAATCGCCTGGGGGACTTTTGCTTATATTACCCAGCTGCGCTACGGACTCCTGGTAACCGGGATGAATGACATCGTTTCCTGGGGATTTTACATTTTTAACTTTGTTTTCTGGATTGGCGTCAGCCATGTCGGTGCGCTTATCTCGGCCATTCTCCGTCTCACTAACGCCGGTTGGCGTACTCCGCTAACCCGCCTGGGTGAGCTTATCACTGTGGCGGCCTTGATGGTAGGTGCCCTGATGATAGTCGTTGACCTGGGGCGCCCTGACCGCATGATGAACCTTTTCTTGTACGGGCGCTTTCAGTCACCTCTTATCTGGGATGTTATCGGGGTTACCACCTACCTTATCGGAAGCGTTACCTACCTGTATCTACCTTCAATACCGGATTTTGCCCTGATGCGAGACCGACTCCGACGGGGGGCGCCAACTTTCAGGCGAAAGCTTTACACCTGGCTCGCCCTGGGCTGGACAGGGACTCTTCAGCAGAGGCACCGCCTTGACATCGCTAACAAGATTATGACGGCGATGATAATACCCATTGCCATATCGGTACACACCGTGGTTGCCTTTGTCTTTGCCATGACCTTGCGTCCGGGCTGGGACAGCGCTGTCCTGGCCCCTAATTTCGTTATCGGGGCCCTCTTCTCCGGTATGGGTTCCCTGCTTATTGTCATGGCTGTCTTTCGCAAATTTTGCCACCTGGAGGAATATCTCACCCCAAGGCACTTCCGAAACATAGGCTGGCTGGTAATGGTGATGCTGTTCGCTTATTTTTATTTTGTCCTGGTCGAATATCTTACTATCGGCTATAAGTTCCGTGTTGAAGAGTTGGAACTTTTCACTCTCCTTCTGGTAGGCAAGAACGCCGTCTGGTTCTGGCTCTTTTTCACCTCGGCTTTTGTGATACCGGCTTTCCTTTTCCTCTTCCAGCGGGGCTCGGTTATCGGCAGGACTGTAACCGCCGGTATCCTGATAAATGTGGGCATGTGGATAAAGCGTTTCGTTATTATTATTCCTTCTCTTGAGGTCCCCCTGATGCCTTTTGAATTTGAATTTGGCGCCGATAGCCCGAGCTGGGTGGAGATTTCAATTATCGCCGCCGGCTTTGCCGGGTTTATGTTGCTCCTCGCCCTGTTTGCCAAGTTTATGCCTATAATGCCTTTTGTGGAGATGACAGAAGAAACCGAACACGAAGAGTCAAATCAGGCTGGTGACGAGGTAGAGAGCCAATTATGAAACTTAAGATAATATTTACCTCCCTGATAATAACTCTCTTCCTGCTCTCTACGGCAACTGTTGCCATGGCTCAGGAAGAACCACCGGTTCCATATGCCGGTATGGAGAACCCTTTCTCCTGGGATGACAGCTTAACTCAGAGGGCAGGAGAGGGTATATACCGGAACTCCTGCCTGGGGTGCCATGGCGCCAAAGGCGGTAACATCAGCAGGGCTGAATTCAGCGCCCCGAATTTCCCCCGGATGCTGGAAGAAAGGCCTGACTATTACTTCTGGGTATTAAGTGAAGGCAGGCTAAATCAGGGTATGCCACCCTACCAGTCTTCTCTCTCCGAGGAGCAGCGCTGGCAGGTTTTGACTTATCTTCACACTCTTGGCGGAGCAACACCCACAGAAATTAGCTCGCAGGGAGAAACTCCGGCAGGATTAGTGGATGCAAACCTGCTTTTGACGGTACCTGAAGAGGGACAATCCGGCTCCCCGCTTGTCCTGACCGCCACTCTTAAAGATAAGGGGGGACAACCTGTCAGGGATATCCCGGTGCGGTTTTTCATCGGAGTTGATTTCTTCATTAATGACCTGATGGAAATCGGTGAGGTAATGACCGATGGTGACGGGGTTGTCGTTTTTGAGCATACACCACGACAGGCCGGCGAGATAACAATAACCGCTCGTGCTGAAGGTATTGAAACCACGGCTGCGGTGAATCTTCTGGAGGCTACGGAACGCTTCTACCATCCTGAAGTGGGTCTCCCTGACGAAACTTCTATCCCCGAGTTTTTCCTGGGCCCCCAAAATGCCCTGGAACCCGATGAAAATAATGCTGCCCCGGTCTCCGGCCTGCGTATACCCGGCGGTTTGCCATTAATACTGCTTGTATCATACGTCGCCGCCATTTTACTCGTTTGGGGCTTCTATTTCCGCGTTTGGTATCAACTTTTCCGCATTCCTGTCGTTAGCATGATAAGAGATACCGATACCAGGCTCATTCCAGCCATCGGTTTGCTGGCGATGGTGTCACTGGCTGCCCTGCTGGTGCTGATAGTCATCACCGGCCCCTACTCTCATCCTCATTTATAGCACCAGCCGGTAAGGACGGAAACCACCGCGCTAAGGGAGAAACAGGACAGTCTGAAATAAATAATTATCAAGCTAAACCGATTTCTCTTGTCTCAGCAGGTCAGAGATGTTTTAGTATACTCATGGAATTCGGGTGCCATCGATATAGAGAAGTGTATCGGAGAGAATGACTCAAGAGAAACATAATCGGGCTATTCTACCGGTGCCATCCGGCCGTCACTTTTTACCGTCCAGCCGCCTCATCAATACATCCAATATTATTCCGGTGAATATGCTTAGCATACCAATGGTGATGAGTAACATAGTTACTAATGCAGTACCTGTTGCCAACACGTATGAATTATAGTAATTTCGGACTACTCCAAAACCGGTAACGGCCCCCAGCACCATAAGCACGCCTCCAAATAACCCAAAGAATAAGAGGGGCCTTCTTTCGGATATCATCACCAGTATTCTGGTCATAACCCCAAGACCGTGTCTTACCGGGTTCAAGGTTGAACCATCTCGGGTATATATAACTGAAATAGGGACTTCAGCAATTTTAAGCCCTTTCGCCGTAGCTTCGGTTACTATTTCAGATGATATTGCCATTCCATTTTCTTTCAGCTCCAGCGAGGCTATTGCTTTCCTGGAATAAGCTCTGAATCCGGATTCGGTATCCGACAGTTTATTGCCAGAGGCGATGTGGGTTAGAGTGGAGAGGACTTTCTGCCCCAGGCGGCGATAGCGAGGAATGCTATTCCCCTGCATTTTCCGTGAGCCGATGACGACATCGGAGCCTTCAGAAACAGCCTTGATTAGAGACGGTATCTCCTCAGGGTTATGCTGGGAATCAGCATCAAGGATAATCAGGATATCGGCGTTTTGTTCTCCCGCCCTGGAGAATAAGCTCTGGATTGCACTCCCATAGCCTGTATTCCCTGCGTGCCGCACCACGGTAGCCCCGGCAAGTTCGGCAACAATTACGGTATGGTCAGTACTACCATCATCAACGACCACAACTTCATCCGCATACTGCCGGGCTTGCAGGATAAGGCTACCCAGGTATTTTCCTTCATTGTAAGCTGGCATGCCTACGAGTATTTTCAAGTCAGGCAATTTTTTCACTATATCCCCTCGAATTCCTTCTTATCAGTCAATTTTATGACTGTAAAGGTTCCTTTTGCGCTCCTTAGCCTATCATACTACAACCATCTTATGCTGCCAACAGTCCAATTATCTCCCGGGAGCTATTGAAAGGCCCTGATTGAAGCCGGCAAGCGGCGAAAGAAAAGTCATTGAAATCTGCGGTTATTCGAACAAAGATGCAGGGTATAATGGTAACGAGTTCTGTATTACCGGCGCCGTCAGACTGCCTGTTTTGTTATTCAGGTACCAGGGTCCGGTCAGGTAGGGCAGACTGCGGATCTGGCTGATATCGATTTACCCATTCTTGATCCACGCTACAGTTTCAGACAGTCCGGCTTTCAAATCGTGCTCCGGCTTATATCCAATAGTTTTTGCTTTTGAAATATCGGCCAGGCTGTGCTTTATATCCCCGGGTCTCGGTTCCTTGTAAACAGGTTCCACATCGCTCCCTGTAAGCTCTATGATATGCTTTACCAGCCAGTTAATGGTGATGCTGTCTCCCCCGCTTATATTGAAAACCCCGCTGGCTTGGCTCTCATTTGCCAGCACATTTGCCGTTACCACATCCTTTACAAAAGTAAAATCTCGGGTCTGTTCTCCGTCTCCGAATATAACGGGAGAGTCACCCTTAAAACAGCTTTTAATGAATCTGGGGATGACGGCGGCATATTGAGAATCAGGGTCCTGCCCCGGTCCAAAGACATTAAAATACCTGAGACAAACCGTGGAGAGCCCGTACACCTTCTGGAATACCCGGCAATAGTACTCGCCGGACAACTTGGCCACAGCGTAGGGAGATTGCGGGTCCGGTACCATTGCCTCTTTTTTAGGCAGAGTAGGGGTGTCTCCATAGACTGATGAAGAAGAGGAATATATTACCCGGTTTACCCCTGCGTCCCTGGCAGCCAGCAGCACATTCAGTGTGCCGCTAGCGTTTACCTGGTGGGAAAGAACAGGCTCACTGATGCTGCGGGGAACACTGGGGATGGCGGCCAGGTGAAAGACGCTGTCAACACCGGGAAAAAGCTTCCCGAGTAAGTCCGGGTCGGTTATGCTTCCCTGAACGAAATCAATGCTGTTTCCCGAGAGAGTTTTCTCCACATTTTTCAACTTCCCTGTAGAGAGGTCGTCAAGGACAGTTACCTGGTAGCCGTCTCCCATCAGCCTCCGGGTAAGATGAGCGCCGATAAACCCGGCCCCGCCGGTAACAATCACTTTTTTCATCTTATTACTGCCCTTCTTTTACCCGCTGTTTCCGGCGAGGCCCCTTCGCTGTCCTGAAATAAGGTTACTTTGTTTCTCTACCATCGTCAATACCCGGCTTATTCAGTAAGGAAATGGAAAGTAGAGGATTCTGATTCATAATGTTGATGGTTGATGGGAAAGGTTAACCCCCTGTTCTTAAAGTTTGTAACATTTTAACCTTTTAGTTCGTAATATTTAGTAATATGGGACTTCCAACCTTGTGAATCAGCCTTTTATAATAATGCATAAGAACAGGTTGGCCTAGCTTCGTGAAAAAAGATTGGGGCAGGGGATGATAAATATTACCGGGAAAGCCAGGCGGGAACTAGAAAGAATTTTAAATTCCAGAGTAGATATGCCGCAGGCCCGTTTACGACTCATAGACAGAGGCGAGGATGAATTGGGTCTGGGTATAGACATAGAAATGCCGGGTGATGAACTGGTGGAACATAATGGTTCGACAGTACTGGTGGTGGAACGCGGGCTTGCCAAGAGGCTCAAAGGAATAACTATTGATGTTGATAATACTCCCGAAGGGTTCCAGCTGGTTTTGTGTCATCAGACGGGAGAACAACGCCAGAATTAGGTGGCTGTGCCCTTAATCGGAATATTTCTCCGGAAACCCTATGGCAGTTTTGCCCCGCAATCAGGGCAGAACTTATATGAGCTGTTAATGGATTTTCCGCACTGAGAGCAGTATCTGCTCTCAGCCTTTCCGCCCGGGGAACGGGGTGGGGAAGTGGGATTTGCCCGACGCCGCTCGGCTCTGGAACGGGGTCTAGACCGGATACGGAACCAGATAAAGACCAGAACAGTTAAAACCAGTATCGTGCTGCTGATAGCAGCTATTGTGGTACCGGTATTACTGGTATCGTCGTCGGATTCCACTGACAGCAGTTCGTCGGGTTTATAATAGGTAATATCAAAGTGGAGTGGGGACGACTCTTCGTCCAGGTCAGTGTATGTGTACAGGTAGGAATTTAATCCCTCTTCGTCCAGGAAGCCCTGTCCACCGGCTGGGATTATCGTTAAATCGAGGGCTGTTCTGGGCTGCTGAATGATGACATTCATCCCGGAAATGGGGTACAGCCAGCGGAAATCATAAGAAATTGATTTCTCGGGATTCCCTGAAATAATCGGGTCGTAATATTCCATCCGGAAGATATTTGAAGTCACTTCGTAGCTGATTTCGTCCCAACCGGCTATTTCTGAGGGCTGGCGGTCCGGAGGTCCGCCGCTGTAAACTCCCTGGTCATCCAGCGACCCAGCCGCGTACATCCGGGCGGCTTCCGGTACCAGGAACCTGACTTTTGCCGGGGCGTCCACGCCCTCTATCTGTCCCTGTAACATAACCAGCAACCAGGGGTCATCATACTCCGGATAGAGAAAGAGTTGCAGATTGTTAAAGCCGGTAGGTTCGTTATCGCTCTGGGCTAAAACGAAAGATTTACCCGCAGATAAAAATAGCAGGCCAGCAAGCAGCAAAACCATAAGAATAGGCCGGGTATATTTCAAAAGGGACTATCCTCCATCCGACTAAAAAATGAATTCTTCTACCCTGTTTTTACAATAATTCTACTTTATTTACGGACTAATCAGCAAACGACTGTCTGCTGCTTCCGGGGAAAACCAGGGCTATTTGTCCGCCCGTTCCGGTTCACTTTCCGATAGGCTATCAGTCAGGAATTGAGTGTTATCCGGTTGCCATTCGATAATGCAACTGGCCCAAACACGAGCTACAGCGGCTTCCAGCACTTTCTGGCGCAATGACGGGACATCCATTAAGGGTAAGACACGGTCTCCAAGGGGCTGTAGAAATGAACACCTTTTTTGAAACTGGAGCACCGTATGGTGTGGACCTCCATAAATAATATAATCCAGGTGCTTTATGTGGGGCTCAAGTTGTTCCCGTGCGTGAAGGCATACCCTGTCCAGAAACTCGTTTATC
>JAZFUA010000183.1:0-5894 GCA_036446975.1 Dehalococcoidales bacterium | reverse complement strand
CATATTGATAATCCGTCTAGCTCGATGAGATAGATGGTGTTTTTACCCCTTGTATTGCCGGTTTCTTCATCATGGAAAGTCGCCATCCCAATAATCATGGCGTCACTGATTTCATACTCACCCGGCCCGGTGATAAGTTTTGGTTCTCCACTCACTCCGGTCACAAAAGAATGCTCCGGATGCTGATGACTGACTGTGACTATGTCAGCGGTGGGTTTACCCAGTGAGTAGCCTGAATCGGGAGAGTAGGGGTCGGTAATAATCGTGGCATGACTGCCCTTGATTCGGAAGCAGGAGTGACCCAACCAGTTTATTTCCATATATCTAAGCCTAAATATAGCATAGCTCAGTTTACCGGTCAATGGTACCTGTAATCTGTCTTATCTCTTGACAATTACTGTCTGGAAGTGTTAAATATAAATTAGCAGTCTAATGAAGAGACTGCTAATTGAGGGGGCTATAATGCTATCGCCCAGGGCAGAAACCATTCTCAAGTCTATCGTGGGGCAGTATATAGTTAAAGCGGCGCCGGTACCGTCACACAGTATTACTAAGGACTATGAGTTGGGGTTAAGCGCAGCTACTATCCGTAATGAAATGGTACAGCTGGAACAGGAGGGTTATATTACTCGCCCTCATCCTTCGGCGGGAGGCATCCCTCTGGATAAGGGCTATCGCTGTTATGTGACATCTCTGGGTGATGTTAAATTCCCCCAGGATGAACAGCGGATGGTGAGCCACCTTTTTCATCAGGTAGAGCAGGAACTGGATGTGTGGCTCAACCTGGCGGCTACCCTTATAGCTCAGAAAGTTCAAAATACGGCCCTGGTTTCCATGCCAACAACAGAAGCCTGTCAGTTTAAACATCTGGAGTTGGTCAGCTTGCAGGATTCTCTGGCATTGATTGTGCTGGTTCTGCGGGGTGCAAAAGTAAAACAGCAGCTAATAACCTTTGATCGGGCGGTAACTCAGCCGGAATTGACGGTTATTGCCAACAGGCTGAGTGATATTTATTCCGGCCTGACAAGCAACCGGATTTTAGTCAAAAATGCCGAACTTTCTACCACCGAGCAGCAGACAACTGATTGCCTGACAAAATTAATGGAGGTAGAAGATAGCCGGGAGTATGAGGAGCCTTTTATTAACGGCTTACATTTTACCCTTAACCAGCCTGAGCTCACCCAAAACCACTGGCTGGCACAGACCCTGACGGAATTGGTTGAGCAAAGAAATCTATTAAGAAACATTGTCCCCGGCCAGTTAACCGGTAAAGGGGTACATGTAATTATAGGTAAGGAGAATGAATCAGAGGCTATCCGTGATTACAGCGTGGTTATTGGGCATTATGGAATGGCCGGGGAGGTTACAGGCACTGTCTGTGTGGTAGGGCCTACTCGGATGCCCTACGCACGCACTATTGCTACTGTGGACTACTTGACCATGGTGCTGGGTGAACTGGTGGCTAAACTATATGGTGAGGAACCACCTGGTAATCTTAATCTTGAAGCTAATAATTAGTAGATAAAAAGAGCAGGTATTAATGATTCAGCAGGAACCGGAAGAAAGAAATACTGGAACGGAAGCAGGGATTACTGAGGAAGAAGTAGAGGAATTAAGGCAAGCCCTGGCTGAAGAAAAAGAAAAAGCAGAAAACCATCTGGCAAACTGGCAAAGAGTCCAGGCAGACTTCACTAACTACAAACGCCGCACTGAACAGGAAAAAGAAGAGCTGGGTAAATTTGCCAATTCGGTGCTTATCGTAGCTCTTTTGTCGGTTCTGGATGATCTGGAACGTGCCCTCGCTTCTACTCCTCCCGGGCTGGCTGAAGATAACTGGGTTGACGGCATTAAACTGATTGGGAACAAATTCCGGACGAGTCTGGAGTCACGGGGAGTTCTACCTATTGAAGCACTGGGTGAATCTTTTGACCCCCGTTTTCATGAAGCCGTCAGGCAGGATAAAGGTCAGGAAGGGGTAGTTATTGGAGAATTACAGAGGGGTTACATGCTTCACGACAGGGTTCTCCGTCCAAGCCAGGTAGTTGTGGGTAGTGGGGAAACAGAGTAAATAATTGCTCAGCACCAATCTGAGACGGCAAGCTGGGCGTTTTTCAATTAACAAGGGGGAGGATAAATTATGGCAAAAGTTATTGGAATTGATTTGGGAACTACTTTTTCTGCTGTCGCTGTTATGGAGGGTGGAGAACCGGTAATTATCCCAAACGCTGAAGGGGGACGGACCACACCGTCGGTTGTGGCGGTGAGCAAAGGGGGAGAACGGTTGGTAGGGACAGTCGCAAAGCGCCAGGCTATTACCAATCCGGATAATACTATCTTCAGCATAAAGCGTTTGGTGGGTCGTAAGTTCGATGAGCCTACTGTTGAATACGATAAGAAATTGCTGCCTTTCAAAATAACCAAAGCCTCTAATGGTGATGCCAAGGTGACGATGGGGGATAAAGACTATAGCCCCTCGGAAGTATCGGCGATGATTCTGCAGAAGCTGAAGACTGATGCAGAGGCTTATCTGGGTGAGAAGGTTATCGAAGCTGTAATTACCGTGCCCGCTTATTTTAATGACAGCCAGAGACAGGCAACTAAAGATGCCGGAAAAATAGCCGGGTTGGAAGTACTGCGGATAGTGAACGAGCCAACTGCTGCTTCTCTGGCTTACGGGCTGGACAAGAAAGCGGAGGAGACCATCGCCGTTTATGACCTTGGTGGCGGCACCTTTGATGTTTCTATCCTGGAGTTGGGTGAGGGTACCTTCCAGGTTAAATCCACCAATGGCGATACTCACCTTGGGGGTGATGATTTCGACCAGAAAATCATAGAATGGCTGTGTGATGAGTTTAAGCGGGAGCAGGGAATAGACCTCAGAGAGGACAGGATGGCTCTACAGAGATTGAAAGAGGCTGCTGAAAAGGCTAAAGCAGAGCTATCTACCGTCCAGCAAACTGAGGTAAGCCTTCCTTTTATCACCGCCGATGCCAGTGGCCCCAAGCATCTTAACATTACCCTTACCCGCTCTAAGCTGGAACAACTGGTTATGGAACTGGTAGATAAAACTCTGGAACCCTGCCGAAAGGCATTGGTCGATGCCGACAAGACAGCCGCTCAGATTGATGAAGTGGTGCTGGTTGGCGGGCAGACCAGAATGCCCCTGGTCCAAAAAAAGGTAACCGAGTTATTCGGCAAGGAACCTCATAAAGGAGTTAACCCTGATGAGGTAGTGGCTATCGGCGCTGCCATTCAGGCGGGGGTGCTTAAGGGAGATGTTAAGGATGTCCTGCTTCTCGATGTTACTCCGCTGACCCTGGGTATCGAAACGCTTGGCGCCATGGCTACCCCGCTGATTTCCCGCAATACCACCATTCCGACCTCAAAAAGCCAGAATTTCAGCACCGCTGCCGATAACCAACCGAGTGTGGAGATTCATGTCCTCCAGGGGGAAAGGCCGATGGCAGTGGATAATAAGACATTGGGCAGATTTATGCTTGACGGCATCCTGCCCTCCCCCAGGGGCGTCCCCCAGGTTGAGGTCAGTTTTGATATTGACGCCAATGGTATTCTCAGTGTTAAAGCTCATGATAAAGGCACCGGTAAAGAGCAGAAAATCACCATCACTGCTTCCAGTGGTTTAAGTAAGGAAGAGGTGGAGCAGATGCAGCAAGAAGCGGAGATACACGCCTCTGAGGACGCTAAAAAACGTGAGGAAGTGGAAGCTCGTAACACTGCTGACACCTTAGCCTACACCGCGGAAAAGATGCTGCGGGATAACAAGGATAAAATATCTGATGAATTAAATCAGGAAGTAGAAGGTAAAGTACAGACAGTACGGACAGAGCTGCAGGGGACAGATTTAGAAGCGTTAAAGACCGCCACTCAGGAGCTTAACGAAACGATGCAGAAGGTAGGCCAGGCTGTCTACCAGCAGGAGTCGCCACCCCCACCCCCGTCGCAAGAAGAAACACACCCGGATGAAGAACAACCATCTGAGGAGGGAGAAGGCACCGTGGAGGGTGAATTCCGCGAGGTATAACAATAAATTAAAAATTTAAAAGGGGCGAAGCCCCTCTTAAGAAAAATCCTCCCTTTCCCCTTGCAAAGGGGAAGGGGATACAGGGGATAGGGTTATATAAATAGATGGAATCAAAAAGAGATTATTATGAGGTTCTTGGTGTGGAAAGAGATGCCACCGAAGGACAAATCAAGGGTGCGTTTCGTAAACTCGCCTTCAAATACCATCCGGATCATAATCGAAATGATGGGGCGGAAGAGAAGTTTAAGGAGTTAAACGAAGCCTATGAAGTAATCTCCGATCCGGAGAAGCGTAATACCTATGACCAGTTCGGGCACGGTGGTGAGGGTTTCTTTGGTCGTGGTTTTGAGGGATTTGGGTTTGATGGTGTTGGCAGCATCTTTGACGCCTTTTTTGGAGGGCGTACTACCTCAAGTACCCGTCAGGCACCGGCTCGCGGGGATGACCTTTACACTAACCTTACTATTACCCTGGAAGAAGCTGCCTTCGGTGTTGAAAAGGAAGTGAACATATCCCGTACCGAGAACTGCTCCGAGTGTCAGGGTAGTGGCAGCCGGACGGGTACCAAGCCCAGCCAGTGCCCTGACTGTAACGGCTCCGGGCAGGTGCGCCGGGTTCAACAGAGTATTTTTGGCCGCTTTACTAATATTACTGGCTGTTCCCGCTGCCAGGGCGAGGGCAGAATTATTACTGAACCATGTTCTCATTGCCGGGGCACCGGAAAAGAGAAGTTCCGGCGTAATATAAAGGTTAGAATCCCAGCCGGTGTTGAAAATAGCACCCGGGTACGCCTCAGCGGCGAAGGTGATGCCGGGGTGAGGGGTGGTCCTCAGGGTAATCTCTACCTCAGTTTATCTGTCAAAGAGCATAAATTATTCGTGCGGGATGGCGATGATATTCTCTATCAGTTACCGATTAATTTTGCCCAGGCTGCGCTGGGTACGGAATTGGAAGTGCCCACGCTGAACGGTAGTGTCAAGCTTAAGATACCTTCTGGCAGTCAGGCGGGGCAGATTTTTAAACTCAAGAATAAGGGTATTCCTCATCTTCACGGCCGGGGGCAGGGTAGCCAGTTGGTCAGGTTAGTGGTGGTTACGCCTGAATCACTCTCCAGGAAGCAAAGAAAGCTATTTGAAGAGCTGGCTGAAGACCTGAGCCCGGCCAAAGAGAAGAAATAACCACAGTAAATTCTGCTTCCTGGAGAACCTGATGGAGTTTGTCCGGTGGAATATTACCCTACTGGATAAGAGTGGTTCAGGAACTTCGGTGAGACCTGAGAGCAGAGAATAATTTCCACTTTCTACCCGCCAGCTCATGGGCGGCTCCTGCCTGCATCAAGTCAACTGCTGACTGACGAAGGTCAGCGTCTTCATACAGGACCCGGTACAGAGTCTCGGTTATGGGCATTTCCAGCCCTAGCTGCTGGGCCAGATTCCAGGCGGCAAGGGTGGTGGTTACTCCCTCGGCCACCCCGGTCATTGAATCCGTGATCTCTTTAAGGGGGCGTCCTTTGGTCAGTTCCTCCCCTACATAGTGATTGCGACTTTGAGAGCTGGCGCAGGTGGCTATTAAATCACCCAGGCCGGTTAGCCCTGAAAAAGTAAGAGGGTCTGCTCCAAGAGCGACTCCCAGGGCCGTTATTTCAGTCAGTCCCCGGGTGATGAGGGCTGCTTTAGCATTGTCACCGTAGCCCAGACCGTCGGTTATACCGGCTCCCAGGGCGATGATATTCTTCAGGGCGGCGCCCAACTCAACCCCGATGACATCTGTATTGGTAAAAACACAAAAAGTGGGGGTGGTTAAAAGTGTCTGGGCTTTTCTTGCCGTAGCTTCACTCTCAGCGGCCACCACT
>JAZFUA010000182.1:0-2480 GCA_036446975.1 Dehalococcoidales bacterium | reverse complement strand
CAACGGCATAAGCAAATGAGTACCGCAGAGAAAGCCGATATCCTGAGAATGGTTGAAACCATGTCCAAGCGTAAACGGCAGGCGCTATCTGACCTGGGGATACCCAAAAGTAATTACTATCGGTGGCGTCAGGGGCAAACTGATTCGGGAAACAGAAAAAGTCCCTGGAACCGGATTACTCCCAAGGAAGAAGAGGATATACTGGCAGCAGCCATGGAGTCTCCTGAACTCAGCAGCCGGCAATTGGCTGTTTGGATCACAGATAACGACGGCTTTGCTGTATCCGAATCTACCGTGTACCGTATTCTGAGAAGGGAAGGACTGGTAAAGCGCCAGGAGACCCAACCCCTGGCCGCTAAAGAATACCACACCAAGACCACGGGGCAACACCAGCTGTGGGCTACCGATGCCTCCTACTTCCGTGTTGCCGGTTGGGGCTACTACTACCTGGTGACGGTAATGGATGACTACACTCGTTTCATCCTGGCCTGGAAGCTGCAGAAAGACATGTCGGCCAACTCCCTGATCGAAGTGGTACAGGAAGCGGTGGATGCTACCGGTATGACCGATGTGCCTGTTGAGGACCGTACTAATCTGCTTTCAGACAACGGAGCTGGTTACCTCTCCAGGTCCTTCAGGGACTACCTGCAGCTTATTGGTATCCGGCACATATTAGCGGCACCTTTTCATCCTCAAACCAACGGGAAGCTGGAGCGTTACCACCAGAGTATTAAGAAGGTAGTAAATCAACTACTGTATGAAGCTCCCAGCCAACTGGAGAGGGCAATAGCTGACTTTGTTGATTACTACAACTACCGCCGATATCACAAGGCGCTGGGTAACGTGACACCTGCCGATGTCTTATATGGCAGGAGAGAACAGATACTAAAATGCAGGAAGGAGGTGCAGATACTAACGATTAATCGTCGGAGAGACTATAACCAAGGTCTCAGAGAGCTTGTAAACGCCACCTGATTATCCAAAAGTCTTCGGTTCAAAAAGTGTCCCATTTCGCTGGTTGCCAACACTGTTGTACCGGCAAGACTGTAATATAGCATCCTGGTAAAGAGTTTGAGATTCCGACTCTTTTTATCATTTCTTACTCGTATGAAAAGGTTCCATTTAAAAGAAAGCTTTACGCTTACACTTCAGGCGTTAATAGTCGAAAAAATAAGCTATTATTGATTTATACTTGTATCAGGTTGATAAATAAAGGAGCATCGTCAATGATGCTCCTTTATTTATCTTATTGTTAGGGCTAGCCAGCCAGTTACTTCATTAACCGGCTAAATTCTACCGCCAGTCATCAATACTGTAGGCTTGGCCATGTCCGCCGCCAGATCGTTCGAGGACCGTTTCCTCCCCATGGGCGATAATGATACAGTTGGACCAGGGGTCAGGACAAACTGGCACCATATAATCATCGGACAGCTCCTTCCAGTGCTTCCCTGAGGTCTTTTCTATCCCCATCCAGCCATTGGTGGCATAATCAGGCCTGCCGCGCATCCGGTATCTCCCTAGCGGTTCAAAGCTCTTTTTATAGATATACTCGTAGACCTCGTCTTTAGATTTGAAACCTACATCATACAGGTTTTTAGCCATCGACGGAATCATGATCAGGGTCACACCACCTTCTCTGGTCACCCACATACCATCCAAGAGGTAATCCAGGAAGTTGTGCGGTCCGGGAATACCTTTAACATCAAGGAACCTGGCTATAGCACCGTGACCGCTTTTCTGAAGGGCCCGATAAACACCCGGCATCCATGTTTGCCCCCCACCTCCGCCCATGCCACCACCCCCGGCCATAATGACACTCTCATCTTTCTTGAAACCAAGCTCTTCGTTTAAGCCTTTCCAGCCCGGCGGCAGTCCCTCGGTATACTCGGCCCGTAGAAGAGCAGAGCCTCGGCCTCCATAAGTCATGATGGTGGATACGGTTTCCTTATAGCCGCCAAGGTTCCGCCACAGGAGACCCCCAACACGACCAATGGCCTTATTGGGTGGGTTGCCGATGCTACCACGGCCGTAGCTGACATTCATACCTATCTCTTTGTAGATGGGACCGCTCACAACGAAGCTACCACCACCACCGCGGCCATCACCGGTACCGCCCCCAGATTCGGCAATAGCCAGTACAACAGGGAAATACTCCGGTTTACAGCCGGCCATTACGGCATTAACTGCCACCTGTTCTACTGTTGCAGTCCGGAACATGGGCATGAAGGTAACCACTTCACCCTTCTTTCGCTCTCTTACATATCCCCCAGTTTCCGAAACTTGTTTTAAATCACGCTGGAGTGTTATCACTTCATCCGGTTTGTGGCTGGTACCGGTTAGCATCTCTTTTACCCGCTCTTCGGTGGGCATTCTAACGGGTAGGCCATCCGTATAAACGGCAAAAGGGGCATCCAGTATTCCGGCAATATTCTCCGACTGGTCGAAGAATACCTCGGCATCATTAAGAGTCCCTTCAAAGA
>JAZFUA010000181.1:0-2595 GCA_036446975.1 Dehalococcoidales bacterium | reverse complement strand
CTTCCCCGGTTACCTCAACAAAACCAATATCTCTGTCCCTTATCAACTTGAGATTGGGATCGTCTGCCTGTCTCTGCCCGAAAAGATAGAGGCTGACCTGCGTTCCCCAATCGTGAAGATAACGAGCCGCCACCAGCCCGTCCCCGCCATTATTGCCGGGACCAATTAGTAGAAGTATCTGTTGCCGGTCAACAGCCCCCAGGATTCGTCTGACCTCTTCAGCTACCGCCTTACCAGCATTTTCCATCAATAGGCTGGCAGGCAGACCAATCTTGTCGCACTCCCGGTCTATTTGCTTCATCTGGTCGGCGGTTACAACTTTCATCCTGAAATCACTGGAATAAAATTTACATAGTATTTATTTTGAAGTGTAGCAATTACCAGAACTGTGGTCAAGAAATCTTCTAAAAGGGACAAGGGCGGAGTCAACATAAGGCCATTGTTTTTAACCCTGCCTGAGCTTCTCCAGTGTCCTGTTCATTGCCTGCCAGTGCGTCCCTTTCCAGTAGATTCGATGGCAGGAAGGACATTCCATGTACCGGTCCAGAGTCCGAAAAACATGGGCAGGTACCCGGCCTTCCACTTGCTCACTGGTCCTTTCTTCCAGGGGTTGGTTACACTCCAGACAGAGTGAAAACAGGTTCTGAGTGGTATCCAGTTCTAACTCACCTGTCACCTGCTTTATCTGCTTTTCCGGTTCATCGCTGCGGATTAGAATAGCTTTTAGCCTGCCGCTGGCAATCACTCCCCGGTTCATAATCTGGGTGTCCCGGGTCAGAATTATCCGTCCTTCGTTCAGGGCGGTAATTACCATCTGCCAATCGTCATCCCCGGTAAAAAAGAGGGTGTCATAGCCCATCATCCTTAACCACTTGACCAGCTTACCCACATTGTGGTCAACGAAGAACTTCATAATTATTTACTAACCCTATCTCCTTCCCTCATCAAGGGGTAAGAGAATTATGTTCCTAAAACTACTATAAGGCTTTACAGGTCAATCTCCATCCCCTCGTAACCAGGTTCAATTTGAGTATTCAATTCTCCGGCAACTACGGCTAATTCCGCCCTTATCTCAACCTCAAGCTCCGGACTCATATGAACGGTAACCACCCGGGGCAGGTAGCCTTTTAACTCCCGAAAGATAATTAGTTCCTGCCTGAGCAGATTGGGTGTCAGATGCCGTGATTCTCTACCGAACTTTTCAAAACTGTTGGAGGCAGTAACTTCAACGATGAGAAGTTGGGGGGTTATCTGCTGCCAGCATTCAGTCAAGCCCGGTCCGGTATCGGCGGTATAGAATATGACCTTACCATCAGAAGAGGTAACCTGGTAGCCAACGGTGGGCACGGAATGACTTACCGGAACAGGCAGGATGTTGTAACCCTCTATCATCTCTGCTTTAAGCGGCTCTAACACTGTGAGCTTAACGGTTGGATTTTCCGCTGGTCGTTTCAGATAATCAGGATAAATACTGCCATCAAACAGGTAGCTGGTAATGATTTCAGACACGGGTAAAGTAGCATAGATATTGACGGTGGCTCCGGCCAGGTACAGGTTTATCGCCAGAGCAGGAAGGTCCCTGATATGGTCATAGTGCTGGTGAGTAAGCAGCACCCCCTTGAGTTTTTTCTGTCGGGTTAAGGACAGGCTGGAGGTAAGCCCCCCGGCGTCCAGCGCCAGTACTCCATCAATTAACAGCCCGGATAAACGGGTATTCACCGTTTCCGTGTTATGGGCTCCCAGGAGGGTAATATTCATCTTTTTCCGCAAATACCCAAAAGAATCTCAATCGATATCTATTGAGAAGGGATTGAAGTTTGTTTCGTAATCGTAGGTATCAATAGCCTCTTTTTTCTTCAGGTAGTTTACCAAGGCGTAGGTCAACGGGGTAGCTATGGCCTCGATGATAATCTTTGCCAGCCAGTGATGCAGAATCAGGAGTGGGGTAAACACGGGAGTGCCTATAAAAGCAAGGACGATAAATATAGTCGTATCCAGCCCCTGCCCGACTATCGTGGAGCAAATTGTCCGGCTCCATAACCACTTACCCCGGGTCATTATTTTCATCTTTGCCAGGATGGCCGAGTTTACGAACTCACCGGTCAGATAGGCAAAGAATGAGGCCGCCAGCAGTCTCGGCGTATATCCCAATATGCTTTCGTAAGCTGCCTGGTCCGTCCAGAAGGGAGCCGCAGGAAGAATCTGGCCTATCCAGACAAAGGCAACAAAAATGAGGTTGCAGATAAAACCAAGCCAGATGACCCTTCTTGTCCAGCGGTAACCGTAAACTTCGGTCAGGACATCGCCAAAAATATAGCTCAAAGGGAAAATGAAGATAGCCGCCGGCAAAATAATAAAACCAAAACTTACCACCTTGACGGCAATGACATTAGCCGTGATAAGAGCGGTAACGAAGATAGCCGTGATTATGACAAATCGGTGTGAAACATTCACTATCAATTAAATCCAGTTATGCTTTCTGAAGAAGTAGAGCATGCCACCAATAATAACCAGGCAGATAAGTAAAACATAAAGGCCAGAGAAAGCAGATTCACCAAATGGTCCCAGCGGGATGTTCATCCCGAAGATACTGGC
>JAZFUA010000180.1:0-2967 GCA_036446975.1 Dehalococcoidales bacterium | reverse complement strand
GTACGACATTTGCCAGCCGTAGCTGGAGATAAGCCAGTTGGCTAGCGGCGGCATAATCATTGTGCCGAAACCCCCGCCGGCCAGGGAAATACCTATCATCAGCCCCCGTCTTTTGTGGCTTACAAACCACCTTGTCACCGTAGACATTATCGGGACGAAGCCCCCGCTCATCCCGATGGCGATTATTACTCCGTAAAAGAGATAGAGGTGCCAGAGGGTGCTGATTTGCGACATTAATATATAGCCCACACCCATCAACAGCCCACAACCGGTCATGACAATCCTGGTGCCCACCCGGTCATTCAGCTTGCCGGTGAATATGTAGAGAAAGCCGTGGAGTACCATGTAGAGTGAAAAGGCTCCCGAGGTAACTGCCCGGGTCCATTCGAACTCGGTGGCCAGGGGTTTAAAGAAAACACTAAAGGTGGCTAATGTGCCGCCCAGCATGGCCTGGATTATAAAGGCCAGGGCTACAACCAGGTAACCATAGAAGAACCGGGGCTTCCTGACTCCAGTTTGCTGATTCACTTGTTGCCTAATTCCTGACCGGCTTTAATAATGATACAGGTGTCAGGTTGGTAAGGACCAGCCCCATCAGTATCAAAAAAGCATAACGGCAGTTACCCGTTATGTCAATTATATAACCGTAAAAGACGGGCTTTTTTAGAGGCTTTTCCAGTGGTAACATAATGTACTGTTTGCTTCTGGTGGTCGAGTTGGTTATTACTCCCATTTTGACAGAGCTAGAAATCAGCAATCTTAAATCCTAAATATTTGGCCTCAAAATTATCGGTAAAAAACGATTCCCAGTTTTCATCTAATAAAGCAGATGGATAGACGACTTCATTCTCAAGTTTATCTCTTTCATACCATCCGACCTCGGTAATCCCCTCGTCAGACGCTCCTTGTGTGCTTGCAACCTGCCCGCTAACGACATCACATAAAAACCAGATTTTGACAGTTTTATTTAGACTTGAGAGAAAATCTTCAACGAAAAGTAGTTTGAATGGAGTTACCTCCAGTCCGGTTTCTTCTTTTACTTCCCTTATTAACGCTTGAGTAATGCTCTCTTCATCGTTTTCTACCCCGCCGCCCGGTCCGACAAGCAAACTATTATTGTTCCGGCCGTTATATCTTACAAGTAGTATTTTACCTTCTCGTATTATTATGGCGCCGGCTGAAATTCTATGGTTTTTTATCGTCTTTTCTCCTGTCTATTAAGGCAATCAGTATATAAAACCCGTTTTGTTGCCAAAACAAGCCTGATTACTTGGGGCTGACTGCTAATTCGGAGTCCAGGTGCAGTGTTTTGGACAGATATTGTCCGGTGGCTGAAGAATTCTCCCGGGCTACTTCCTCCGGTGTTCCGGTGGTAACCACGTATCCGCCTTCATCACCGGCTCCGGGGCCGAGGTCGATTATATAATCGGCGTTCTTGATGACATCCAGGTGGTGCTCAATGACAATTATCGTGTTGCCCAGATCTACCAGGCGCTGCAGGACCACCAGTAACGCCTCCACATCGCTGAAGGCGAGTCCCGTGGTCGGTTCATCCAGGATGTAAAGGGTCTGGCCGGTCGATCTTTTTGACAGTTCGGTAGAAAGTTTGACCCTTTGCGCCTCGCCGCCGGAAAGAGTCGGAGCCGGCTGGCCGAGCTTGATATAACCCAGGCCCACATCTCTCAGGGTCTGGAGCTTGTTTTTCACCTTGGGGAAATGCTCGAAATGGGCCAGTCCCTGCTCCACCGTCATATTCAGCACTTCGCTGATATTCTTGCCCCTGAATTTTATCTCCAGGGCTTCCCGGTTATAACGCTTGCCCTCGCATACTTCACAGGGCACGGTGACATCGGGCAGGAACTGCATTTCTATCTGGATATATCCTTCTCCGCTGCAGGCTTCGCACCTGCCTCCTTTGACATTGAAAGAGAACCGGCCCGGTCCATATCCTCTCATCCGGGCTTCCGGAACGGTGGCAAAAAGTTCCCGTATCGGCGTAAAGGTGCCCGTGTAGGTAGCCGGATTGCTGCGGGGGGTGCGACCGATAGGCGACTGGTTGATATCCACCACCTTGTCAATGTTCTCGGTGCCCAGTATATTATCGCATTCGCCGGGTTTGTCCCGGGAGCGGTAAAGCGTTTGGGCCATCTTCTTGTAAAGGATTTCATTTATCAGGCTGCTCTTGCCGCTGCCGGAAACGCCGGTAACGCAGATAAACTGGCCCATTGGTATATGAACATTTATGTTTTTTAGGTTGTTCTGCCGGGCGCCCTCTATGACTATTTCGTGCCCGTTGCCTTCCCGGCGCTTTTCCGGTATCGGAATCTGCTTTACCTGGCTGAGGTATTGTCCGGTTATAGAGGCTTTTGCCTTCATGATATCGTCTATCGTCCCCTGGGCGATTATCTCACCGCCGTGCTCGCCGGCTCCCGGCCCGATATCTATAATATGGTCGGCCGCCCTCATCATTGCCTCGTCATGCTCCACTATCAGCACCGTATTGCCCAAGTCTTTCAGCCTTTTCAAGGTCTCGATAAGGCGGGAGCCATCGGCCGGGTGCAGGCCCACGGTCGGTTCGTCACAGATATAGAGCACCCCCATCAGTCCGCTGCCTATCTGGGTGGCCAGGCGGATTCTCTGCGCCTCACCGCCGGCCAGGGTGGCTGAGGGACGGTCAATGGTCAGATAGTCCAGTCCTACATCTCTCAGGAAGCCCAGGCGGGACTCAATCTCCTTTAGAATCTGCTGGGCTATTATCATTTCCCGTTCCGTCAGTACGTTTTTACCCAGGTTGTTAAACCACTCGAGGGCCTTGCTGACGGACAACACGCTGACATCCATAATATTTATCCCGCCCACCGTCACCGCCAGGGATTCCGGTTTCAGGCGCTTACCCTGGCAGTCCGGACACGGTTTCAGCACCATATAACGCTCGATATTGGACCGCGAGTTGTCCGATTCCGTGTC
>JAZFUA010000179.1:0-4257 GCA_036446975.1 Dehalococcoidales bacterium | reverse complement strand
AGCCATTGGGAATCATGTGGGCATGATGCTGCCCAACAAACTGACCCAAGTTATGCTCTGGAGTACCTGTTGAGAAATCAGGTCCCACTCTCCAGACAATGTCTCCGGTTGCCCTGCTGATAATGGCAACAAAATTAGCGTTGCGGGAACTAATGATAATATTTTCGGGATTGAAGCGTTTGTCCTGAGTTTCATCGTACCAGTGATTCTGACCGAGAAGTGACATACTATTGATATGCAACCAGTCAGCACTATCTTTATCTTCGTCATAGGTCAGGCCATCGTAAATAGCTTTTCTGGCAGATTCGTCAAATCCCATTTCATCGAAATGGTCAGAGGCATGCCATTCAAAACCTGTGAAATTCCCTCTCCAATCAACCTCATAGATAACATCAGATGTCAGTTCCTGTATACTTATCTCAGGAATAAGCTTGTTTTCTCGAGCCAGAATTAAGGTCTTCCCCTGGGCAATGAATTCCTGCCCAGGACTAAAATAGCCGGTGGGATTGCTCTCCCTCTGATAGTCATGATGTTGCCGTGACATCATGATACCTGTATCATCAGTATCCCAATTGCTGAAGGACCATTCTTCCTGACCATTCCAACTTACCTGCACGAACTCGACGACATCAGGGAAATCTCTACCTCCCAATGTAGATTGCTGGTCTGAAGACGCTGCCTGTCCCCTCCGAGTACTCTTACTTCCTAACAATGAACCGCCTGGAAGCATTTTTGCTGGGTTACCGTTGATAGGCCACTCGTGAATTATTAGCCCATCCATGTCAATCAAAAAGGCTGCCTGCTTAGTCCCAGTAGGACTTATAAGTGTATATCCAGACCAGAGTTCCCTTTGAAGAGTGGACGGTGGCAGATCTAATGTGGGTGTTTCCGGAGTCGGTTCTGAAGAAGAAACTGGCGGCGTTGTCGAAGACGATTCTGGAGATGGTTCTGGCGTGACCATTGGATCAGACGCTGGTAAAGAATTTGTACAGGCCATAGAAAGAATAAGGCTAGTAGCTATTAGTAGTACACTGATTTGTTTGAAGGATCTAATTCTCATCAACCACCACATCCCACTTTATTGGCTTATCCTCAGTCGTGTCGAACATTAGACGTAATTACATAAAATACCTTTCCCAAAAATCACCTTATGCAAAAATGGTTCGATTTTTCTGGGAACCCGTTTTATCCCCTTCTCCTTCAAACTTCTTCGTCCCAACTACACCTACTTCTTCTTTACCGGATACCTGATTATGGTTTTAACCACCTTGGCATCGGGCCGGGTGAGGTATTCCTCTTCGTGGTGACCGGCTATCTGGTAGCCGTTTTCTTCTACAAAACTGAGCAGTCGCTCAATGGAAACCTCTTCCCCTGCATATGTACCAATATGCAGAATCTGGGCCACCGTGCCATAGTCCCAAGTCTCAAGCTTAACCTCAATATCAGCTACTTTCTGGGGCAGAGATTCGGTGTCTTCGGGGACAGGCAGACCGATAAAGTGAGTCCATTCTTCTTTAGAGGTAGTAACTACATCAGGATAACGGGCTCGCAGTCCGCTGACCTTGAATACAGGCAGTCCCCGTTTCTTGAGGTCGAACCTGAGTGTGTAAGCCGACCCGTAAAGTGCCGGCATAAGCTCGGAAAAGACTTTTTCCGGAACACCTTTCCCAGTAACCACCGCCATCTTTTGGGCCGGCATTTCCAGGATTTGGGGGTCTGTTTTAAGTTTGCGCGGCGCCATTTGAGCACCTCCCGAATTATCAGTGTCTGGCTCAGTATAACACAGCATAATATGCTATAAGGTCAAGAACAGCCGGTGTTTCAAGACTGGTCCAGACTTACATCCGCCAGCAGCCGGTGCACAAACAGGCCGATTACCATAAAGAGTCCTCCGGCAATACCGAAAACAGCCCTGAGTCCAACCAGGGGAGCCAGGACGCCTCCCAGCAAGGGCCCAATCCCGATACCCAGGGCATTGGCGCTTGGGCAACACCGTAGGCGATACCCTGCTGGCCCTGACCCGCTGAAAGACCGACGAGGGCGCTGGATGATGCCATCAAGCCTCCTTTTAAAAACCCGGACAGGGCAATGAAAAAGATGACCTGAGCCACCGTTCCCGCCCACACCGGGGGCAGATAGAGCAGGCCAGTGATAAGGCAGGAAAAGACCATTATCTTTTTCAGGGAGATACGACCGCCCAGACGGGCCGTAGCTACGGAAGAGATAGCCGCCGTCACTCCCATAAGACCAAAGGTTATTCCGGACAAGGTCGCCACTTTAGCTTCAGGGTTTAATTCCCTGATAAAGACGGGAATAACCGGGTTTATCATCTGCGGTCCCACCTGTAAAACAACAAGGGTCAACAGCAGAGGCAGCATCTGCCGGGACATTACCAGGCGTAACAGGCTTGACATTGAAACGGCCTGCCCGGCTGGTGGACGCTCAAATTCCTCTTTGGTAAAGAAGAGGATAATAAGTCCGCCCAGAAAGAGCAGGGAGGCGGTGATGTAAAAAGCGGACTTGTAGCCGAAAATATCAGCCAGAACACCACCGAGCAGAGGGCCGAGAGAGGCACCACTGAACACAGCCACCATCAGCAGCCCCATGGCAAAGGGCATTTTATCTCTGGGAGTATCTCCGGCCACCATAGCCTGGGCAGCAGTCATAGTACCGCTAAAGAGACCCTGCACGGCACGCAGGGCGGTGACCCAGTATACATTCGGGGATAGTCCAATCCCAAGCAGGATGAAAGAGCTGCAAAATTGGGCCCTGAGCAACATCTTTTTCCTACCCCACCTGTCGGCGACAATACCCCACAGAGGGCCACTGAGGAACAGAGTGATACCGAAAGCAGCCGTTGAAATTCCCGACCAGAAAGCCGCCTCCTCATTGGAGTAACTACCCAGTTGTTGAATAAAAAGAGGCAGGAATGGATTAACGAAGTTGAAGCCCACCATCACAGCGAACTGTGCAGCAAATATAGCATACAGGTTCTTCTGCCATAGTTCGAGTTTCAACTCAGACGAGTCCTTTCAGGTACCGGCCAGCGGGTAAAAAAATAGAAATTACCTGGAACGAAGGTAAGAGGAGGTGAATACAGCTACCAGTCAGTATACCCCTAAATGAGCAGAGGGACAATGCCGATTGATACCGCCGTAAACCGTGTATTCTCGGGAGAAATTTAGCAGTCATTGCGAGACCATACGCCGCAGGCGGAGGCGAAGCAATCTGGGTGGGGCCAGACCCCCTTCCCAGATTGCCACGTCGTCCCGATTTTACCGGGACTCCTCGCAATGACACTTTCGAGGTGAGTTTTTTGGATTCAGCCTCACGGATTACGGATACCGATTGATACTGGATTTAACCTGTGATAGAATCCGTTTGATGGACAGGATTATCGACGAATACGAAACTAAACTGGTAGAGGCCGGGTGCGCCCCCGGTTCCGCCCGCTATGGAGCCCTGCTCAGTTTTGACAGGGACATCAGCGCCGTAATGCCTTACCTGAACGCGGTAATGGACAATCCCCGCTATGACCCCGACAACCGGATTCTGATTTTAAGGGAATCGGCCCAGGTTTACGCCATCCGGCCTAAAGAAATTAACATTGCCCGGGCTAACGACTGGGAACAGGCCCAGGAACTTGCCAGCGGGATAGTGGATAAGATTAACACTATCTGGCAGGAACGGGAGAGCATCACTCCCCGTCTCAGTGAAAGAAAAATGCCGGCGGTCATAGACATTTTCAAGCTGCTGCCGAAAACAAACTGTAAAGAGTGTGGTTATGCCACCTGCCTGGCTTTTTCCGCCGACCTCTGCCAGGGGAAGGTGTTCCTGGAAAACTGCCCTCCGCTTTCAGGCGAAGGCAAAGAAAAGATACTTGCCCTTTTTGAGGACTAGATTATTGTAACCCTATCCCCTTTATCCCTTTCCCCTTGATAAGGGCTTTGCCCTAAAAGTACCACATTTATGTCACCCTGAGCGTAGCGAAGGGTCTCAGAATGGTGGGGCTTATCAGCACACTACCAGCCCCACCCACAGATTCTTCGTCATTTCATTCCTCAGAATGACATTTGGGGCAAGGCTCTTGATAAGGAGAAGGGGATTGATAAATAGATTTGTGCGAATTCAGTCCGGTCAAGGGATTATTCGTTTTTCTCTGGCATATTCCTGCCATATCCCGGGAAACCTGTCTAATAGACTCTGGTACAAGCTGATAAAACCATCCGCCTCTTCTTTGATATATTTTTCAATTGA
>JAZFUA010000178.1:0-5595 GCA_036446975.1 Dehalococcoidales bacterium | reverse complement strand
TCATTCGTCATATCCATATTCTACATCGACTGTCGGATATTTACGGAAACATTGCGGGGGTAAATAATCCGGAAAATAATATCGGATCAAAGACCCGCACCTGAAGTGAACAAAACGTAGGCGCCAAAGAAATATAACCCGATTAACAAAAGCCCATACCAGCTGATAACCCCAAAGGTCTTACGTTTCTGCCGGTAGCGAAGCCCTATGATAACCACCAGGCTCATTGCTGCGGCTAATATAGCAGTAGTGGTATGAGCGCTTGAGACAGAAGAGAGAATGGGGCCCTGAGTGTAGAAAAGGTCGATCAGGAAAATATAAGTGACATCCAGCATATTGGCGCCTAATATATCGGCTACTGCCAGATCGATAGCACCCAGGCGAAGAGCGGAAATGGCAACCACCAGTTCAGGCATAGATGTGCTGATCGCCAGCAGTAAACTACCCACAAAACTTGTATCTAGTTGCGTCGTCTCAGCAATTTCGTTACCAACAAAGGAAAGCCATACTCCGGCGCCGATAATTGCCAGGGCTGCCAGCATGAATTTAAACCAAAGCCCCCTTATTTCAGGGCTTTCTTCATCCGGTACGGGAGCGGCCATGGCGGGCGATAGGCTATGTTTGCGTTCAGAACGAAATGTCCGCCAGGCTCCCAACAAATACAGCCCAAGCAGGATAATACTGGAGACTCCAACCCAGCCTAATGCCAGCCCGGAAAGCTTTTCACCAAAGCTTATGCTCACCCCAGCTATGGAAAATAGGATTATCCCCATTACCGCTGAGGCTATCTGCCTGGTGCTTGCCTGGTTCAGGGCCGGACCGTCCCGATGCATTATATCCAGCACTGCCAGTATGAGGAGATTAAAAGTGGTACTTCCCAGCAATGTTCCCAAACCCAGGTCAGGAATCCCTGACTCGCCCACCATTGTAACCGAGCTCAAGCCGGTAATAAGTTCAGGCAGGGAAGTGACGACTCCCAGGAGTAACATGCCAATCCATATCCTCCCCATGCCCGTCTTCTCGGCAATAACATCGGCATATTGGGCTGCTTTAGTTCCGGAAAAGAGGATGATAGCCACACAGGCAAGAAATTTAAGCCAGACCAAAAGTTAAATCTCCTAATCTAAAGACTGAAAGCGCCTTCAAAGGATACCATATAAAGTCTGAAAGGGTAAACATAGCCTCAGGTACATATTAAATATCGGTACTTAGAGGTATCCGGCTGGCTAATAAAATCGCTGGCGAAAAGAGTGCCGGTAAGTAGTTTATAATTTTACCAGCCACAATTATATATTATTCCGGCTAAGCATTTGTAGCCGGCTGACTTTGATTCCCCCCGTTCCTTTTCGCCTGGTAAAGCGCCGCGTCAGCCGCGGCGATAATCTCATCTACACTTCTACCATTAACCGGCCAGCTGGCCAAACCAAGGCTGGCAGTAAAAGAAGTATCACCGGCTATCATCATCAGGTCGATCTGTTTACGGATTCGCTCAGCTACCCTTTTTGCAGCATCAATGGAGGCGTTGGGCAAAAGAATAGCGAATTCATCACCCCCATAGCGAAAAGCCTGGTCTGAAGTCCTTATCACCTTCTTGGAAACACTACCAACCTGCTTGAGTAGCTCATCACCAGCCTGATGCCCGTGATTATCATTAATTGTTTTTAGAGAATCGATGTCAAATATGATAAGTGAGAAGATACCCCCATAACGGGAGTATCGATTAATCTCGCTTTCTATCGTTTCATCGAGAGAGCGTCGATTAAGCAATCCGGTAAGTCCATCGATGCGGGCTTTTTCCTCGACTTCAGCATAAAGCTGGCTGAGCTGCTCTCTCAGGTATTCTTTTTCCAGACTCACCGCTACCCGGCCGAGAATCTCCTCCAACAGGTTACAATCTTCAGTCGAGTATTTTCCGGAAGTCTTTTCCCCCAATACCAGTATAGCTATCAAGCGGTCCCGACTTATCACCGGCAAAAGAAGCTCTATCTCATCCGGTAAATGTTTTTCGGCGCCTTGATCCCTCAGGCTACTGAACTCAGGCAAAGCTGCCAGATTTTCTCTGACCAGTAACTTTTTCTCCCGACTCAGATAGGTAACAATAGGATTATCCTGGCTCAGTATCAGATTGGTAAAGGGGTTATCAGCTGACTCCGGGGAGCAATAAGGAACGGTAAAATCTTCTCCGCCCAGGCTGAGGAAAAGCAGGCATCCCTGCCCGCAACCGACGGCTTCAGTCGCCAAAGCTATCAATCCGCATCCTTGCTCCCGAAGGCCGAAAAGGTAATGTATTTTACTGGCAAATTCGGACAATTTCTGGTGTTCTTTCATTGCTCCACGCTTAATATTCTTTATCCCCGGTTACCGAAACATAGCCGTAACTAAGTTACATCAACCCGTCTTGAGAGACAAGCTTGGTTACTTCTTCCAGGTCATTGCAAAAAGCAAACACGCTTTCACGACTGATCACCCCTTTACGATAATGACTGACCAGGGCATTATCGAGCAGCATCATTCCTGACCGAGCCTGAGTAAGCATGGTATTAGGCAACTGATAGGTTTTACCATCTCTGATGTTACTTCTTACCGCCGGGTTGGCCAGCAAGATTTCAATAGCGGCAATCCGTCCCGAACCATTAATCTTGGGAATAAGTGCCTGACAAAGAATACCACTAAGAAGAGAAGCCAGCCTTGACCTCGCCGCATCACGCTCATAGGGAGGAAACAGGTCTATTATCCGTTCTACAGCCTGTGATGCGCTGGGAGCATGGCCGGTGGTCAATACCAGATGTCCGGTTTCAGCAATGGTAAGTGCCGCCGATGCCGTCTCTAAATCTCTCATTTCGCCAACAAGAATCACATCCGGATCTTGCCTTAAGACATGCCTTAACGCCTCGGCAAAAGTCCGGGTATCACCACCAA
Source organism: Dehalococcoidales bacterium (assembly GCA_036446975.1). Classification (GTDB taxonomy): domain Bacteria; phylum Chloroflexota; class Dehalococcoidia; order Dehalococcoidales; family UBA2162; genus JAZFUA01. The sequence goes on along the minus strand of JAZFUA010000178.1, from coordinate 2,676 downwards.
GTTCCCGCTGGGTTATGGTGCACTTATCGTTAGTGTAAACAAACTCTATCGGGTCTTCTATAGTAACCACACGACGTCTTTCAGTGATATTCAGATAATTAATCATAGCATTCAGCGTGGTTGATTTACCGCTGCCGGTTGCCCCGCTCACAACCACCAGCCCCCGGGGTTTCAATACCAGATCCTTACATATCTGGGGCAATCCCAGTTCGTCAATACTGGGAACGGTTGATGGCAGCAAACGGATGACCAGACTGGTAGTTCCCCGCTGTCTGGCAGCATTACACCGAATTCGGCCGACATCAGGAATGGAATAGCCAAAATCCAGTTCAAACTCATGCTCGAAAACAGATTTTTGCTCATCTGAAGCTATCTGACTGAAAGCCCGGTCTATCTCATCTGGAGATAGTGGGCCCAAACCGGTTGCCGGCTGAAGGGCGCCGTTAATCCGGAATATTGGCGGATTAGAGGCAACAATATGCACATCGGATGCACCACTTTCAGCCGCTAGGCGAATTATCGATAGTATATCCACCGTATCACTCTCTTGCTCTAAGAATCAGGGAAAAGTCTATCTCTCCTTCATCGGTCCTTGTCATGCTGCTAATAGTAATCTCCTGGAATTCCTGGCTGGCATCCAGTGTCCGGAGGTACAGGAAGATTTTATCTTCATCCAGAGCCAGGCCATTCACGGTCAGGGTTCCTGCATCAGAGTTAACCTCGGTCAGATTTATTCCCGCCGGTAAACTCCCCAGGACTAAATCTATGCTTCTAACACCCAGGCTCTGTGCCCGGATAGTACCCAGCAAGGTAAAATCTATCTCTCCGCCTTCAGTTCTTGTCATATCTATGATAGTAACATCGCCAAAGCGTCCGCTACTGTCCAGTTTCCTGATATAGGCCAGAATCTGACTCTCGCCCGGTGACTCACCCTTTACGGTCAATATACTGGTAATATGGCTGACATTTTCCAGATTTATGCTTGCCGGCAAGCTATCGATAGCTAGGGTTAAATCAGAATTCACTCCGGTAGTTTGCCCTTCAAGAGCACCCAGCGCTGCCGTAAAATTATCGAGAGCTATCCCCTTTTCACTAATCTCATTCTCCAGACCGCTAATGATTGTCATTATTTCCTGTTGCTGCGATTGTTTCTGCTGAAGAAACTGGTTGGTAGTATTCAACCGGGTACTCAATGAAGCTATATTTGAAGAAGTACTCTGAATAAACATTACCAGGAAAACAATTGAAGCAGCCGCCAGAATAGCGCCGGGTACAGCAAGGATATTGGTTACAGAAATGGGTTTAGGCTGGTAAGGGACTGGTAAAGAATTTAAACTGATTACGGCAGTCCCGGCTTCATTCCTGGAAGATAGTCTCTGGAAAGCCAGGCAAATATTTATCATATAAAGGCCCAGGTCCAGTCCTTCCGGGCACTCCAGTGGTGACGGTAACGGTAAAACCGGTTGGCCAATCTCGGATGATAAGGTCTGGCACAACTCTGGTTCGTTAATCAGTTCTCCCGAAGCAAATACAGGCACGCTGGAGTCAAGTTTATTCTCTGGATTGTTGGAATTATAGAAGGAGATGGTCCGGTTAAGCTCATCCCTGATTGTCGTCAACTTTTCTTCACCGGATAGAGCTCCATCCGGGAAAGATATACTCCGGACAGGCTGGGGGACACCATTAACTGAAATCACAATATCAAATTCGGTTGCCTGAACATCAACAATCACCGCTGTCGTTTCTTTATTTACCCCGGCTAATAGTAACGGTTTTATCTCCATAAAACTGGTCTTTAATCCGGCCTTCTGTAGAGTTGTAAGCAAAGAATCGGCCGCTTTACGGGGTATTCCTACTATGAAAACCTGCGTTCTATCCTCCGGGCCCGGGATAATCTGCCATGAGATATATAGCTCTTCCAGAGGCACCGGCAAGGCTCTTTGGGCTTCCCGTCTCACTGCTTCATCCATCATTTCTTTAGGCAATCGGGGTAAAATGATTGGCCGGGTGAGACAATGAAGTCCGCTCACGCCCAGAATAATTTTCCTGGTATTGACCCTCCGCACTCCTAACAATTGTTGAATACGGACAACAACTTCTGCCTGGTTAATAACCACATTATTTTCTATCAATCCGGGTTCTAAGGGTGATTCGGCCCATTCTCTTATCTGTCTGCCCTGAGTTACCATCAGGCGCAGGTTGTTATCATCGATATATAAAGTTACCGTTTTTCCGGCCATGGTCAGTCACCTCGGTAAGTATACACAACCAGCCGGACACTGGCTGATGCGTTATCTGCGCTGGACCCTTCCGGGACAGTTATTGATATTGATTTAACAGCGCCGGTGATAAAATAACTATTCAGATTAGTAGCAAATTTAACCAGGTCGGACACATTCCCGTTAACTTCTGCGGTTAATGACACAACCTGCAAAATAGCCCCCTCCAGGTTTTCATCAACCGGGCCGGGAGAGGTTATCCCGGTTACCACCAGGTTATAAGTCTCGGCGATTTCAAAGATGCTGGTGGCGGCATTGATACTGCCCACCGGCTCGGCTAATATACTCTTAACCGATTCAAATTGTGATGTAGTCTGACTCAACTGTTCTTCCAGTATTTTCTGCTGGGAAGAAATCCGTTCCAGATTAATCCCCTGTAAACGGGATTGAGCCAAGT
>JAZFUA010000177.1:0-2980 GCA_036446975.1 Dehalococcoidales bacterium | reverse complement strand
ACACCTTCAAAAACGAGTACCCTGAATTTAATGTCAACTTCGAGGTAGTTCATATCGCTCAATATTTATTCGAGCTTATTAATGAGGGAAGGCTTGAAATCACCGGGGAGTATGGCAAGAAAATTACTTATCATGACCCCTGTTACCTGGGCAGGCATAATGGGATATATGACGAACCCAGGGAGGTCTTAAAGAAGATACCCGGCCTGGAATTGAGCGAGATGGTTGATTCGCGGGAAGACAGTCTCTGTTGCGGAGGGGGAGGCGGCCGGATATGGATGGACACTCCGGTGAGTGAAAGGTTTTCCGACCTCAGACTGGAGCAAGCTAAAGATGTTGGAGCGGAGGTGCTGGTTACTTCCTGCCCCTATTGCATCACTAATTTTGAAGACAGCAGGTTGAACCTGGAGGACAGCGAGTCCATAGAGGTTAAAGACATTACAGAAATTATCCAGGAAGTGATTTAGCAGCCTGAGAAGACCAGGAAAGGAGGGAGAAAAATGGAAAATGAGTTGTCGATGAATGAAAATATTCAACAACTATTGTCTAAAAATCTTGGAGATGTAATGGTCGTTGGCAGCGGCATCAGCGGCATTCAGGCCTCTCTTGACCTTGCCAACTCTGGTTTTAAGGTTTACCTGGTTGACAAATTACCCGCGCTCGGCGGCCATATGGCCCAACTCGACAAGACCTTTCCCACTAATGACTGCTCCATGTGAATACTCTCACCCAAACTGGTCGAGATCGACCGGCATCCAAATATAGAGGTCTTGAGCTATACCGAAGTTGACAGCGTAGCAGGTGAATCAGGTAATTTTAATGTCACTCTGACTAAAAAACCAAGATATGTTATAGAAGACAAATGCAGGGGCTGTACCACCTGCGTGGAATACTGCCCTTCCAAATACCCTGACCAGTTTAATCAGGAAATATCGGATAACAAAGCCATCCATATATACTACGCTCAAGCCATTCCCCTTGTCGCCTACATAGATGAGAGCTGCCTTTACCTGACAGACAAGAAATGCCGTGTTTGTGAAAGTGTATGCAAGAATAAGGCGATAGACTTCAACCAAATTGCAAGGAAAGTAGAAATAAATGTTGGCGCCATCATTTTAGCTACCGGTCTTGAACCGTTCAATCCTGAGGCGAGCGGTGATTATGGCTACGGCAAGTTTGATAATGTGGTAACCAGCCTGGACTACGAACGGCTGATGTGCGCTACCGGGCCCTTCGAGGGTGAGGTGACCCGCCCTTATGACGGGAAGCATCCCCAAAATATAGCCTGGATTCAGTGCGTCGGCTCCAGGCAGGTCATTCCGGGCGGCAACAGCTATTGTTCAGCCGTCTGCTGCACCTACACCCAGAAACAGGTGATTTTAACGAAAGAACATAACCCGGGAGCAGAATGCACCGTATTCCATAATGATATCCGGTCAATCGGCAAGGACTTCGAGCGATATTATGAGAGGGCGGAGAGCCTGTCCGGGGTCCGGTTTATCAGAAGCTATGTTTCGATTGGGAAAGAGGTGCCGGAAAGCAAAAATGTCACTATCAGATACTCCACTACCGATGACGGAGTGAAGGAAGAGGAATTTGACCTGGTGGTGTTATCCGTCGGCTTGAATCCCCCGGCGGAGGTAGCGGCCCTGGCTGACAAATTCGGCATCGAACTTAATTCCCACGGATTCTGTAAGACAAGTCCGGTTAACCCTATGGAGACTTCCCGACCGGGTATATTTGTCAGCGGGGCTTTCCAGGGTCCGATGGATATCCCCGAGTCTGTTTTTACCGCCAGCGGGGCCGGCTCCCAGGTTGGTGAACTCCTTAACTACAGACGTGGAAAGTTGAGCAAAGAAAGGAAATATCCGCCGGAAAGGGATGTCTCGGCAGAGGAGCCAAGAATAGGGGTTTTTATCTGTCACTGCGGCGCCAATATCGGCAGAGTGGTAGATGTTCCTTCTGTGGTTGAATATGCCTCCGGTCTGGATAATGTTGTCTTTGCTGATGAACAGTTGTTTTCATGCGCTACCAATAGCGCCGGAGATATAACAGACATAATTAAAGAAAAAGGCTTGAACCGGGTGATTGTCGGTGCCTGCTCGCCAAGGACTCTGGAACCGTTATTCCGGGACACCCTTCGTGAAGGGGGTATCAATCAGTATTACCTTGATATGGCTAATATCAGAGAACATTGCTCTTGGGTCCACTCTAAAGAACAGGAAGACGCCACCCAGAAGGCAAAAGAAATAATCGGGATGTCGGTGGCCCGGGCCTGTCATCTGGAGCCGCTACAGGAATTCGATCTACCCGTAAACAAGACTGCGTTGGTGGTTGGTGGCGGACTAGCCGGGATGACTTCTGCTTTATCCATAGCCGAGCAGGGACATGAGGTCCACCTTTTGGAAAAGGAGACCGACCTTGGTGGGCTGGCCCGAAAAATAAATCAGACCCTGGAAGGGCAGGATGTTCAGGCGTATTTGCGCGAGCTGATAAAAAAGATATATCAACACCCCTTAGTAAATGTATATACCGGAGTCACAATCACGGAAGCTACTGGTTACGTTGGGAATTTCGTAACCAAGATGAAATCTGACCGAGGAGTTACCGAGATAGAACACGGCGCAACCGTCTTAGCCACAGGCGCTGATGTGTATGTCCCCACTGAATACCTTTATGGGAGTGATAACAGGGTATTGACCCACCTGGAGCTGGAGGAGCGAATCGCCGGAGGAGAAGAAAAGGTGATTAACTCCAAGAGCCTGGTGATGATCCAATGCGTCGGATGCAGGAATGAAGACAGAAATTACTGCAGCAGGATATGCTGCGGAGAGTCTGTTAAAAACGCATTGAAACTAAAAGAATTAAAGCCGGAGATGGATATCTATATTATTTTCCGGGATATGAGGACTTATGGGTTTAAAGAAGACTATTACCGGGAAGCGGCAAATCAGGGAATTACTTTCATCCGCTATGAGCC
>JAZFUA010000176.1:0-5055 GCA_036446975.1 Dehalococcoidales bacterium | reverse complement strand
CCGAGCAGTTCCAGCGTCTGCTCCCCACCGACGTCGACCACTGCTCGATTCGTTACATGAGCGAGCACTCCGAGCACCTACAGGTGCGCCAGGATGTTGTCGAGCCGATCCATATGTCCCAGGACATGGGTGTGCTGGTGCAGTGTAGTATCGTTAGTATCCAGGTGATTTTGCAGAAAGTTCAGGCTGGCCTCGGCGGCGCTGCTGCTATCCTGGGGAATCGTATAAACCTCGGTGCGGTTACAGGTAGAGAGGATAATTCCGTGGGGAACATGCTGGCGCAATAATTCCAGGGCGTCGCCGAGCATTACCGACCGGATAGCGGCCTTTTCACGGATTTCCAGGGATGCCGTGCGGTGATTTACTCCAACCAGACTAATATTCATCTGTTATGCCCTTATGCCCAGGCGAAGATTTAACAAGATAGTCGGTCACCTTATACAATGTATTTGACTCGGGTCTTTTTCATTTCTCTGGTGCTGTAAAGCAACATGTAATCGGTTAGACCTGTTTCGGCAGCCACTTTAGCGGCAATTTGCTGGCACTCTTCTCTTGTCTGCTGGTGTATCATGGCAAACAGGTTATGTTTCCAATACGGGTTTGTCTTTCTCTCGTAACAGTGGCTTACTTCCTTTAAAGCCGCCAGCTTCCGTCCGATATTGTCTACCTGTTCTTCCGGAACTACCCAGCAGGCCATTGCGTTGGCTGCAAAGCCAACCTTGCGGTGATTGATGTTAGCGCTGAAACGGCGGATAATCCCCCGGGATAAAAGGGAGCGGCAGCTCTCCAGGAATTCGTCCTCTTCCATACCCAGCCCCGCGGCTATGTCAGAGAAGGGACTGACTACCAGGGACAGGTCTTCCTGTATGGCGTTAATTACCATCTTATCGGCAGGGGAGAGTTCGATTGTCTGCTCGTTCAGGTTAATATCGGGGCTTTCTTCGCTCACGGCCTGTCCGTCTCCACTGGTATCAAAGAAGGTTCGCAGTTTGAATAACCTGGTTGCCGGCATGGAGTAAACGGCCTCGGTATCCACCGAAGCAAACATCTTTATTAACTCACTATCAACATCGATGCTAGCAGAAAACGACAGGGTGAACCAGAGGTTAAAATCGTGGTTACGTTCATAAGCGTGGCTGACTCCGGGGTGGTCAACTACCACCCGGACGGCCTTCTCAAATTCTGATCCCCTCACTTTTGTGGCTACCAGGGTTGTCCTGAAACCGAGTTTCCTGGTATCGAACAGGGGGCCGACCTGCCTGATAATGCCCTCTGTCTTTAATTCTTTAATGTCTCTGATAACTTCGCCCTCGGAGATATCCAGTTGCTCTCCCAGGCTGGCAAAAGGCCGGCTGACCATTGGAAAATCCGACTGTAACAGGTTGAGCAATCTCTGTTTATTACCGGGCAGGGTAACTTCTGTGCTCATTATTCTGCCCCAGCCCCCCGCTCTGCCGGCTGATAAACGCAGTAGGGTTCGGCTTCAAGATAGTCGCCGGTAGCTTCATAGGCCCTGGCTCTGCAGCCGCCGCATATTCTCTTATATTCACAGATACCGCATTTGCCCTTCAGGTTTGAAGTATCCCGTATCTCGCAAAACAGGTTGGAACTGTTCCATATCTGGCTGAAACTCTGGTCTCTAAGGTTGCCGGCTTCCAGGTCGAAGTACCCGCAACCCTGGACACTGCCCCGGTGGGATATGAAGCAGAAACCTGTACCAGCCAGGCAGCCCCGGGTAACAGAGTTCATTGATGGGTGGCCCCCGCCGGAACCGTGAGCCGGTGGGGCTGGAGCCGGTATTACATCTCCCTGCTGCTGCCTCTGTTTCATTATCCGCATGTAATGAGGGGCATCGGTAGGTTTGAAAAACATGGCATCTCCCAACTCCATCTGTTTGTCGTAAATCCAGTTTAATGTTTCTTCGTATTCCTCAGGTGAGAGTTCCACTGATTCAAGGTCTTTGCCCCGCCCGGTGGGCACCAGCATAAATGGGTGGAAGGCAACGGCTCCGACCTCCTTCGATAGAGACAGGATTTGGTCTAACATGGACACATTTAGCTTGGTAATGGTGCTGTTAATCTGGATGCTGATGCCGGCTTGCTGGGCGTTTCTGATGCCCGTGATGGCTTCCTCAAAGGCGCCTTTTCTGCCCCGAAAATCATCCTGCAGTTCGGCTACCGGGAAATCAAGACTTACAGCCAGGCGGGATATCGGCACTTCCTGCATCCTGGCCGCCAGTTCTTCAGTAATCATGGTGCCGTTGCTGCCCATAACCACTCTTAACCCTTTGCTCACGGCATATTTGCCAATCTCTAAGACATCTCCGCGGGCCAGCGGTTCACCGCCGGTTAAAATTATTATGGGTTTACCAACTTCGGTTATTTCATCGATAATGCGGAAACATTCCTCGGTGGATAGCTCATTCTCCCAGGGTCCGCTATCGGCGGAAGCCCGGCAGTGGGCGCAATAGAGATTACAACTCCGAGTTATTTCCCAGGCGACCAGTTGAAGCCTTGGTTGAATAATATTGCTCGGAGGTGATACTTCATTGGTTGCCATATTAAGCGGTAATCTCCTGCTCTGTTAAATAACAGGCAGGGTCTTCTGCCCAGACATCATTATGAACCGCTTCGGCCCGCACCCGCAGGCTGCCGTTACAGATATCAACATACTGACAGCGTCCGCAACGCCCTTTCAGCAGGTGGCGCCGGTCTTTCAGTCCTTTGAGTAAAGGATCTGTGGTGTCGTGCCAGATATCGGCAAATTTTCTCTCGCGCACATTGCCCAGAGAGTAGTGCCACCAGAACTGGTCAGGGTGGACATTACCACAGTCATCAACCGATCCTATTTTAATACCTGAATTATTCCCCCCGTTTATCCGCAGCAATCCCAGGACTTTTTCAGCCCGCTCAGGGTCTTGCTCTTTTAGTTTGAGGTAAAGATAAACACCGTCGGCATGGTTGCTTACAGTAAGAATTTCTTTTTTGAAGCCGCGGTTATGGAAGTCCAGGGTGCGGTCATAAATCAGGTCAACAACCTTTCGTGTTTGGTCGTGGCTAATGTCTTCGTTTTGAATGCTGCTACCCCGTCCTGAATAGGCAAGGTGGTAGAAACATACCCGATTGACGCCCTCGTCCTCCACAAGCTGGAAAATTTCCGGGATTTCCTGGTAGTTAGAGCGGGTGATGGTCAGCCGCAGCGATACTCTTAAACCGAGAGAGATACAGTTTTTGATTCCTTCCAGGGCAGACTCAAAGGCACCGTCATGCCCTCTGAAATAATCGTTACTCTTCCCGATTCCGTCAAGGCTTATGCCCACTTCGGCAAAGCCAATGTTTTTGATATCACTGGCCATCTTTTCGGATATTACAGTACCGTTTGTAGACAGGGCTACCCTCAAGCCTAAATCCTTGGCCAGGCCGGCCAGATGGAAGAAGTCTTTTCGTAATAGTGGCTCGCCGCCAGAGAAAAGGAGTACGGGAATACCGAAATCAGCCAGGTCACGGATAAAGGCTTCCCCTGCGGCGGTGTCCATTTCATCCGGAGATCGCTGGCTGTTGGCGCTGGCGTAGCAATGGATACAGCTTAAATTGCACTGGCGGGTACAGTTCCAGACAACTACCGGTTTGGGAGCCTCATTTTTGTCATAGCGAAGATGGTCTCCCGGCCCAACTTCATCACAGAGTAAGCGCGTAAATGATATCATCCGCTGGTATCTCCTTCTGTGCTCTTCTTAATACTATTACGATATGGCTGGTGCTGCCACCAGGCTGACCGGGGCTTTGGTTCCCACCTTAGCCTGCTGGTTTATGACAGCCCTTACAGGTGTCACTGGTGCGCCCGGTGTGGTTTGCTGGGAATGGTTTAAAGCCACTCTCTCCGTGGCATTGCAGGCAGTCGTCACGTCCTTCCAGCGTGTGCGGTATGGCTGGCGGATCACCGGTAACTTCAGTTTCTTCTGTTTTTGGCTCTTCCGCTGCCGGTTGCTCCTGTTCTATTGGTGGCTGTTGCTTTTCCGTCGGAGGCTGTTCTTGGGTCGTTGTTCCGCTACCACATGAGATAGCCAGTAAGGCCAATCCGATTATCAGGGCTACCGCTATGTACCACCTGAATTTTCGTTTCTCCTCCATTTACTTTTTACCTCCTTAATTATAATACATGTCTACTGACACGGCAAGGAGAGACCGAGATGGCTCTCGGTCTCTCCTAATAAATTCTCGCTCCTTAACCGGTCTACTTCAGTGCGGCTATACTTGCTTCAAGGAGTGCTTTGGTATATTGGGGATTGTGGACTCCAAAACTACCATCTGGCTCAATAAACCTGTAGGCCCACAGAGCTGCTGCCTTAGCTTCGGAGTATTTCCCGGGTACCGGATGTCCATCATGGAGCAGTCCTTTAGCATCCAGAAGTTCTCCTAATTCCTCAAACATAGCTTTGACCTCGGTCTGAACGCCGTTGCGGTCAAAGGTATCAAGGTCAGCATGGCAACTCTGACACGACGATAGCTGCGGCTCCCAGGTGTGGTTATTATCAGGCCCCATGTGGCATGTTACGCAGCCATCTTCTACCATCATATAGTGAGCGCTGGGGCTACCGGAGATACCGCCTCCCGTACCAAGGAGCATTGCCGACGGCGTGCCGTAATGGGGACCCCAGTGAGTGGAGCTAACATCAACTATTCCATCCTCCACCTCCATCTCACGCCTGGGTTGATGGCAACTGGCACAAAGATTACCCTCGCCCATGTCAAAGGTTTCTCCACTGATAAATAGGGTCACGGGGTCAGTAGTCTTCAGGGCAAAGTCAGCTTTAGTGTAAGTAGTATGAATATCATGACAGGTCCGGCAATTCTGTGGTGATGGATTAGGTATACCTGCTTCAACTTCATCCGGATCCAATCCCGCCGCAATACGTGCTGTGAAACCTTCACTGGCATGACATCCGGCGCAACTAGCGCTGGTGCCTCTTCCATAAGCAGTCCCCGTGCCATGACCAGATTCCTCCCATTGCAGTTTCTTTGACACAATCAATGTAGTATCGTTGTGGCAATCACT
>JAZFUA010000175.1:0-2169 GCA_036446975.1 Dehalococcoidales bacterium | reverse complement strand
ACACAGCTGGGCCTCTTCGTTTTCCTGCTGATTAAATAAGCCGCTTTCAGAGCAATGGCATCGTCCTTATGCCCGGGTCTGGTGATTACCGAGGTTGATGCTCTTTTTTCATTGTGGTCATACTCACCTACCGCTACCGCTCCGATATGGGCGTTTTCATTATAAATGAAGACCGTAATATCATCGCCCAGGCTTTTTGATGAGAGGGTAACTCTGGTTCTGCCTTCTCCTCCGGTTATTTCGTTCTCACCCATTATCCGTCTCCGCTATGTCAATATATTTCCCCTGGTTCATTCTATCCCGGACCACCTTGCGAACAGATTATGTTTGATATCGAATATATCCAGGACTTTACCCACTGTGTGGTCGATTAGGTCCTGAATTGTCTGCGGTTTATGATAGAAGCCGGGAACCGGCGGGAAAATAACAGCCCCCATCTCGGTCAGTTTTTCCATATTTCTCAGGTGGCCCAGGTGAAGGGGAGTTTCTCTGGCCAGTACCACCAGCCTCTTTCTCTCTTTAATGGTTGTATCGGCTGAGCGGGTTATCAGGTTATCAGCGTATGAGTTTGCCAGCGCTGACAGGGTCTTCATACTGCAGGGAGCAATCACCATACCGTCTCTCTTAAAAGAGCCGCTGGAGAGTTTAGCCCCGATATCGTCAATGTCATAGCAGCTGTCCGCCAGCCCTTTTACCTGTTTTACTTCCCAATCAGTTTCGTACTCCAGGGTTTGTTCTCCGGCTCCGGAAATAATGAGGTGCGTTTCTACCTCTTTATTGGCCGATAGCACTTCAAGCAGCCGGATACCATATATTACGCCTGAAGCCCCGGTAATTCCTACAATGAGCAACATCGCACATACCCCTTTAACAAAGCCTTTTTGGTGATAGCAATTATACGCTTTTTCCCATGGATGGACAAAACGTATTTATTCTGTATTATCCCTTTTCGTGCCTGGCGTTAATTTTTTTTTATGCTAAAACCCCTCTTGAGTTGACAATAGTTGGACAAGAGAATAATATTGGCGCATGAATTCCGGGTCTTAACATAAATGATAAATTATTATCTCCCGCCGTCTGATAAAAAAACCGGCATTCAATAAAGGCTATATATTATGGAGGATAAAACCAGGACCAGGCAACTGCTGATATAAGAAGCCGCCGAGCTGTGCCGGCGGGTCGCTGAATTGGAAGCGTTAGAAACAAAGCGCAAACGGGTGGTGGAGGCGCCAGATGAAGGTTGAAAGAATAAAAGGGAAAATAATACTATTCGCAATCGGGTTTGCCGTACTCTATTGGATTATCGATTCCGGTATGATGGCTTTTGTCCTCGGCGAAGGCGCTTTTATTGAGAACGTGGTTGACCCGGATGGGGATGACATCTGGATGCGGTCGGCAGCAATGAGCATTATCATTGCCTTTGGGGTCTATGCTCATTTCGCTGTTAACCGGCGCAAGCGGATTGAGGAGGAACTGAAGCGGCACTCGGACCATCTGGAGGAGATGGTGAGCGAACGCACCAAAGAACTCGAAGAATCCCAGGAAAAGCTGCTCACCTCCGAGCGACTGGCCACCCTGGGGCAGTTCTCGGGGAGCATCTCCCACGAGTTGAGGAATCCCCTGGCCGTGGTGGATAGTTCGGCCTACTACCTGAAGGCAAAGCTAAAAGACGCCGATAAGAAGGTACAGCAGCACATTGACCGTATCCAGTCCAGTGTCGGTAGCGCCACCACTATTATTGACAGCCTGCTTGACCTGACCCGAATGAAAGCGCCTCAACTGGGAGAGATTGACCTGATAGCTGTTATCCGTGATGCAATCACTACCTCTAAAGTACCCTCCTCGGTAAAAGTAGAACGGAGCTTTCCAGAGCAAGAGGTTAGGGTTGTTGGCGATCGGGAGCAATTACGCATGGCTTTCAAGAATATAGTGAAGAATGCCCTGGAGGCGATGAATGGCGATGGAACACTGTCAGTGGCAGTTCAGAATACTAATGAAGACTACGCGGAAGCATCATTTACCGATAACGGTTCGGGTATCACTGCGGAGAATCTGGAGAAGATTTTCGTGCCCCTTTTCACTACCAAAGCCACGGGTATCGGCTTCGGTTTATCTATTACAAAAATAATTATCGAGAAGCATAATGGTACCATAGCGGCCCAATCGGAA
>JAZFUA010000174.1:0-5371 GCA_036446975.1 Dehalococcoidales bacterium | reverse complement strand
CCTGTCCCGTCCAGACATAGGTGAAATCAGCTTCCCAGTAGCTGTCGGGAGTCTCCGGTTTGACCACCTCCAGATGTGTCCACCTGATTCCAACGTGCGTCCGACTACACCAGTTCCAATCGGAACTCGCTGAAAATCGTGGATCACACCCCGTGTCTCATAACCATACTCGCCCACTAGTAAGGCATATTCCTTATGCTTCGAAATATCATGTAGCCAAAGAGAAAAATACATTCCTCTAAACTGAGATGAAAGAAATTGGAACAGGTCACTGAGGAGTTGTTCTTCATTAAGCGGATCCGCAATGATCTGAAGGAACTTGGCTTGTTGGTTATTGTCCAATCCTTTTGGCATTTCAGATACCTCGACCGGTGATGACCGGTTGTAGATTCCTATGCTACTCTTCTGGAAGTATCTATTGATCCTTCACTGTATATTCATACATTATATACAATTAAGCGCATTTTAAACATTGGAAGCTGAGGATAGTCCTATTTTTAGCCTTTGTCAATAATGGATAAAAAGGAACGATTATTGATTAATATTTGCGTCAGCTTGATAAAAAAATAAGGGGGTATTTCTAGTAACACCCCCTTATTTCAATAAACCTCAAATGCGCCAGTTAATAATTTCGTTAACCAGAAAAATCCTACCGCCAGGCGTCTATACTGTAACCAGGGGAAGCGGCATTACGGCCGCCGCTGAGTGTAAGGACTACCTCCTCCGGCCCACCGGCGACAATGATGCAGCAATCAAAGGGGTCTCTCACCAGTGGTATCATATAATCATCGTCCAGCTCTTTCCAGTGCTTCCCTGAGATTGGTTCTATTCCCATCCAGCCATTTGTCCGTAAATCAGGCCAAGAGCGGTTCCTGTAGTCTTTTAGTGGTATAAAGCTTTGCTTCTGGAGCCACTCGTATACCTCCTGTTTAGACTTAAATCCATAGTCTCGCAGGTGTTTAGCCATCTCGGGAACCATGATAAATGTCCGACCTCCCTCCCCGGCAGCCCAGAGGCTGTGTGCGTGGAATTCCAGGAAGTTATGGGGGCCAGGAATGCCCTTAACACCAAGACGCCTGGCTATGCCCCCGTGACCACTCTTCTGAAAAGCCCGGTATCCACCCGGTGAGAACTGGCCACCAAAGTTAGTCTGTATGCCTGATGGTCCCATAATCACAACAGCACTCTCGTCCTTCTTGAAGCCATGTTCTTCGTGTAAGCCTTGCCAGCCTTCCGGTAGACCATCAGCGTTCTCGGCAATGCACATACCACCCCGGTTAAAGGGTCCCCCCATGCTGGCATGCATGCGGTTTATGCCCGGAACAGCTCCGCCAAGGTTAATCGCCATTAGCTGAGAGGCACGGCCGATGGTCGCACCGGCCGGGTTCCCGGGGTCCAGGACACCGTTGCCGGTGTTTATCCCCACCTCTTTGACATAGGGACCACTGACAACGATCAACACGTTATCGCCGTTAAGCCTCCCTGATTCTGCCATAGCCAGTACGGCGGGAAGGTGCTCCGGCTTACACCCAGCCATAACAGCATTAATCGCCACCTGCTCAACAGTAGCTGTCCTTTTCAAGGGCTGGAACCGCACCGGGTCACCTTTCTTCCCCTCCCCTCCCTCTCCTGCTATGTCCATCGAGCGTATTACTCTATCGGACTGGTAACTTATCAGCTCATCCGGTTTGTGGCTGGTACCGGTCAGCATCTCTTTTACCCGTTCTTCGGTGGGTATTATTACCGGGAAGCCGTCCGAATAGATGGCGATAGGAGCGTCGAGTGGTGCGGGGATATGCCTGGTCTGCTGGTAAAAGTCTTGGGCTTCATCAAGTGTGCCTTCAAAGAGCACTCTTGATGTTGTTGAATCCCACGTACCTCTTTCCCTTTCCTTTTCAGTCAGGGGTTTGATTAAGGCTTCAAGCGTGGACTCAACAAAGGAATCAACATCTTCCGGCCCGGGAATAAAACGGGAGGACGAAATATATCGTATGTTGGGAGTACCAGCTGCCCTGGCAGTCTCGGTGTTCATGGGAACCACGTCGTCAAAAGTAATGAGCACTGTTGGGATACCCGCTTGCTCAAGCTTGGCTGTATAGGCAGCCTGCCTATATGCAGCGCCGCTTCACCAAGATACCCCTTGTATCAAACCATCAGCCGTTTTCTTTTCTTCCTCAGATAATGGAATCGGATTAATACCATATGTTTTCTTTACTTTCCAGTTCACATTGGGGTAATCCATCTTCAGTTTTTTCTCCAGGGGTATGGTGATATCCGGTTCACCACAAATACTGAAATAGATTTCTTTGCCATCAAGTGTATCAAGGCGTGGCGTCAGGGGAAATACCTCCACCTGATCCTGGATACCAACCGGGCTTAGACATTTGTAGGTTTTATCTTCTGCCATTTTACTACTCTCCTTTAATGATTATTAACTATATGGAAACAAATATAACTCCTCCAAATTTGTTTGTCAATTAATTATAGAAGTAAGGATATTACAGCACCTTTACGGGTGAACTGACCAGGAAGTTAGGTACCTTGGTACTGAAATCAAGAATTTTGACTTTCCTGTTTCGGTCAGAGTCAGTCTCATTCCTTGGTTACGCCTGCTAATTTAACTACCATCAAGAACATGCTGGCCAAGTTTCTCTATCTACTCGGGGTAGGAATCGACGGCATGGGACGCGGCGGCATAACTCTTCGCGCCGCTACAATCTTTTCGCGGTATGTTCGCATCTCCTCCTCAGTAGGGGGTTCGGTATCCATCAAGTCTTTAGCTACCTTTATATCCCAACCGAGAGCTGCTTTGACTTTTTCGAGGGTAATCCCGCAACCAGCGTGGACCGATTCCAAGGTCATTTCTCCGTCTTCAAACGTATAGGTAGCTAGGTCCGTAATAACCGCCACTGGACCGGTATTCGGCGGTAAACCGACCTTTTCTCTGGCTTCCGGTTCTCCATCGAAATAGCCTGGGCATGTAACAAAGTCAACTTTCTCCGGAAATCTCCGTTTATTTTGCTCCATAATTATTATAGTTTTCCTGCAGAAGCTCATCACATCGTTTGCCCCGCCACTGCCCATCCAACGGTGTATTGGCTTATTGTAGTCGCCCACTGCTGTATCGTTCACATTGCCGTAGCGGTCGATATTCCCTGCTCCCATCACGCCGAGAGCAAGGTGGCCCGCTTGAGCCAGACTATTCACATAAAATAGACCGGTCAATTGTTCAGCAAACAATTGCGACTCCATAGTGTCTGTGGTCCAGGGTAACCGGAAGAGACTTGCCCTGACTATTCCATTTTCAAGGATAACCGTGCAGTTGGGAGCTTGCAGGTTTTTAGCTAAGATACTGGCCTCTAGAGGGAACCCAACCCCAACATAGACAGCATCGGTATCCTTAATCTGACGGGATGCCGAGATAATCATCTGGTCAATGCCGGAATATTCAGCGGTGTCCTTAATCTGAGCCATTTGCCACCTCCAATCAACAATAACTAGATTCCGGTGATTACCGGCTCACTTTTTAATGGGTTCTTTATCTTGATATTTTCCAGGAAATCATCGCCATTCAGCTTTTTCAGGTTTTCCAGATACTCGTTCCAGTCTTTCACCCCATGAATAGCTTCTTTCACATAATTTTCCCAGGATTGCTGGTCTCGCATAGCGCCAAATCCAGATGGGCCATCATTGTAGCAACCGACCAGATGCACCGGGTACGCACCAAATGGCTGCTCGACAACAGCGTTGACCCTGAATCCGGGTATTATGGTGCGGTTCGGGTCTCGCCGGATAACATCGCTATCGACAATCTTTTCAGTGGTGATAATGACTTTTCTGCTGGAGTTAATCCCCTCATGGTCTACTCCCAGAGTGCCCCACTTCTGGGTATTCCCTTCGGCATCGCACCTCTGCACGTGGAGTATCCCCACATCGGGTACTACTGCCCTTATGACACCGATTTGCCCTCCTGTAAAAGGACAATCTATCGACTGGATGTTCTCATTGTACTTCATCATATCGGAACCTATGTGACCTTTGGTCGGTAAAAAGGGTACTCCCATATAGCCTGCAAAAAGCGCCAGGGCTACGCCGAAGTGGGAATATTCTTTGAACGTTACAGATACATTATGCACAGCTTTAGCTCTTTGGAGGGCGTAAGAGCGTTTTTCATCGGTCATTGCATATCCCGTAAGTACTTTATCAACCAGACCTTCGCCGATAAGTAGGGTTGTGTTGGCGAGTATGGATATCACTGTCAAGTGGTTGATTCTTTGGCGTACTATCTCAGCTATCGCTGCCGATGGTGTCCCATGCTGTGACCCCCCGACAAACAGCAGGTCGCCACTCTCAACATTTTTTGAGATTGCTTCCTGCATAGTCATTACTTTACTCACTGTTAATCATCACCTCCTGTATACTAACCAAGGAAATCACCTCTTTTAGTGATTTTTTTACGATATAAGAAGGGAGGAGCCATACTGCAGTCCCTCCCTCTTAACCATTTAGACCATTCAGTCTTAATCTCTACCGCCAGGCGTCAACACCGTAAATAGGGCCTCCGCCGGCCGGCCCGCGGCCGCCCTGTATTTCCTGGGCTACTTCTTCATCACCGCCACCGACAATAATGCAAAAACCGGACGAGTCGCGTCCTCCCGCCGGTACCATATGGTCGTCAGGCAGTTCCTTCCAGTGCTTCCCCGAGAGCGGCTCGATACCCATCCAGCCGTTGGTAGTAAAATCGACCCAAGAGAATTTCTTGTACTGTTCCACGGTCATAAAACTCTGTTTCCAGAGCCACTCATAGACCTCGTCCTTGGACTTAAAACCGATATCGTATAGATGGCGAGCCATCTCCGGAATCATGATAATCGTGTGGGCTCCTTCACGACCAGCCCATAATTCTGGCAGGATATACTCGAGCCAGTTATGAGGTCCGGGGATACCTTTGACATCGAGACGTCTTGCCATGCCGCCATGACCGCTTTTCTGAAGGGCCCGGTAACCGCCCGGAGAATGCTGGACACCCCGTATACCAGCTGGCACGCCAAAAACGGCGACGACGCTCTTATCCTTCTCGAAGCCGGCCTCTTCGTTCAGACCTTTCCACCCCGGTGGCAGTCCATCGGTGTTCTCAGCACCAGCCGCACCTCGGGTAAAAGGACTACTGAGGCTGGGCATACGGTTTACGCCCATAATAGCCCCGCCTAGGTTACGAGACATCAGGGCATGCAGACGGCCAATAGCCATATTGGCCGGATTGCCGCAGCCGAGCATACCGCAGCCTGAGCTCATCTCTATTTCCTTAACAATGGGACCGCTGACACAAACCCATTGCCCCAGGCTATGCGTGCTTTCAATAGGACAACCT
>JAZFUA010000173.1:0-3696 GCA_036446975.1 Dehalococcoidales bacterium | reverse complement strand
CTCGCTTTCAGATACTTGCTCAAGAACCCAAGGTGGCAATCACCAACCAAAACCGAATAGAATCTGCCAGTCGGGTGCTTGCAATGTACCCTGAAGATGTTTAAAATAAATCACCGGTAGTAAGAGTAAAGGTTCGGCCTGTTAACTCTCGGAATTCACTGGAAAAGAGCTCTTCACTGATATTTTGGAATCGAATTTATTGTTTGGCGTTAGATAGGAAAAGTATATGGAAGCAGAATACAGTCCCCGGGCTATAGAAAAAAAATGGCAGCAGAAATGGGCTGAAGATAAACTATACCGGGTTGATAATCACAGCCCAAAACCAAAATACTATTCCCTGACAATGTTCCCTTACACCTCGTGTGACCTCCACATCGGGCACTGGTATAACTATGTTCCTCCGGATGTTCGGGCCAGATTCAAGCGGATGCAGGGCTACAACGTGCTTCACCCGATGGGCTTTGATGCTTTCGGGCTGCCGGCTGAAAATGCGGCTATTAACCGGGGAATTCATCCTTATACCTGGACGATGAAAAATATAGAGAATATGCGCCGCCAGCTGGAGAGCATCGGTACCGTCTATGATTGGAGCCGGGAGATAAATACCTGCTTGCCCGAGTATTATCACTGGACACAGTGGTTCTTCCTGAAATTATTTGAGCATGACCTGGCTTATCGGGGAAAAGCCCCGGTAAACTGGTGCTCCGGTTGCCAGACAGTCCTGGCCAATGAGCAGGTGATTGGTGAGGGTGTCTGCGAACGTTGCGGTACAGCCGTTACCCAGAGAGACCTGGAGCAGTGGTTCTTTCGTATTACCAGGTACGCCGATGAGCTGTTGCAGTATGAGGATATTGACTGGCCGGAGCGTATCAAGATAATGCAGCGGAACTGGATTGGCAAGAGCCTGGGGGCCGAAATTTCTTTCGCTCTTGACCATCCCGGCGTCGAAGAAAAGGAAATACGGGTTTTTACCACTCGTCCTGATACTGCCTTCGGAGTTACCTTTATGGTACTGGCTCCGGAGCACTCCCTGGTGGCAAAGCTGACCCTACCCGATAAAAAGACTGAAGTTGAAGCCTATGTTGAGCGTTCTCGCCGTCAAACGGATATAGAGAGGTTATCTACTGAGAAGGAAAAGGATGGTGTATTCACCGGGGCTTTCGTGACAAACAAGCTTAACGGTGAAAAGGTGCCCGTCTGGATTGCCGATTATGTGCTGCTGAGCTACGGCACCGGGGCAGTAATGGCCGTGCCGGCTCATGATGAGCGTGACTTTGCCTTTGCCACTAAGTATGATATACCGATTAGAGTGGTGATAGCCTCACCTGAGTGGCAGGGCGGGGAACTGGATGAAGCCTATATCGAACCGGGTACAATGGTAAATTCGGGGCAGTTTAACCGGCTCTCCAGTCAGGAAGGCGCCAAGGCTGTAAGTGATTTCCTGGCGGAGAAGGACTATGGCGGACATGCCGTTACCTATCGAATACGGGACTGGATAATTTCCCGCCAGCGTTACTGGGGGGCGCCGATACCCATGATTTACTGTGAAAAGTGCGGTATCGTCCCCGTTCCTGAGGCAGACCTGCCGGTTCTGCTGCCTGAGGATGCTGACTTTGGCCTTACCGGAGAATCTCCCCTTAAACGGAATGAGGATTTTTTAAGAACTACCTGCCCGGAGTGCCAGGGTGCCGCCAAACGTGAAACTGATACCATTGACAGTTTCCTGGACAATTCCTGGTATTACTTTCGCTACTGCAGTCCCCACTATGACAAAGCCGCATTTGATCCCCGGGAAGTTAAAAACTGGATGCCGGTGGACATCTATACCGGTGGGGCTGAACACGCCGTAGGACACCTGATGTATGCCCGTTTTTTCACCAAGGCAATCAGGGATATGGGGCTGATAGACTTCGGCGAACCCTTTAAAAGACTCTTTAACCAGGGTATTATCATCAAAGACCACCAGAAAATGAGCAAGTCAAGGGGTAATGTTGTTGCCCCTGATGACCTGGTCTCCAGTCTTGGAGCGGATACGCTACGCGCTTACCTTATGTTCCTCGGACCCTGGGAACAGGGTGGCGACTGGTCCGACAGTGGTATCAGCGGTATAAGTCGCTGGCTGGTTCGGGTATGGAAACTGGCCCTGGAACCCTACCGGGTGAAGGGAAAAACCGGAGAACAGGCTCATACAGATTTGCAGCGGACTACTCACCAGACTATCCGGAAGGTAACCGATGACCTGGAAAAGCTGCGCTTTAATACCATGATATCCGCCCTGATGGAGTTCACCAACTACCTGACCGGGGTAAAAGAAACCGGTCGGGTGAGTGATTCCGCCTGGAAAGGGGCGCTAAAAACCCTGCTTCTGATGCTGGCGCCCACCGCTCCTCACTTTGCCGAGGAACTATGGCAGAAAACGGAACAGGAATACAGTATTCATAACCAGGACTGGCCTGTATGGGACGAGGAAATAGCTAAAGATGAAGAAATTACCCTGGTGATTCAGGTCAACGGCAAGCTGCGTGACAGAATTACAGTCCAGGCCTCTATCACCGAGGACGAAGCCCTGTGGCTTGCCGAGGAAAGTCATAAGGTTGAAGGCTATCTGAAGGGCAAGGATATTATTAAGAAAGTGTATATCCAGGGTAAATTAGTAAATCTGGTGGTGCGGTAGAAGGAGGTTTGACGGTGAAAAAATGGAGTGATGAGATAGAGGATGCAAGAGGGGTAGTGGAGCAGATTGTAAAAAGGATTGGCGAGGGGATACAAGTTTTTGGTAACGGGGGAAAAGGATTTCACAACGATACTTTCGAGATCGTCTTAGTAGAAGAAGAGCGGAAGAGAATAATGATCGTTACCTGGGAGGAAATAGTTAATGCGAAAACCAACTCGACTGAATTAGAGGACCGAGTCAGAAAGGTCTGGGAAGCAGAATCTACCGAAGAAGATAAAGAGGAACATAGCTAATTGAAAATAGCGTTTATCGGTGGCGGGAATATGGGGGAGGCAATACTGTCAGCCACGTTGGGCAAGGGGTTAAGCTCACCCCGGGATATCTCTGTTAGCGATATTGATGAGAGTCGCCGCCAGCACCTTGAGCAAAAATACAGCGTGGCCGTAACCAGCGATAGCCGTCAGGCCGTAGAGAAGAGCGAAGTAGTGGTTCTGGCCATCAAACCGCAGCATTTAGCTGAAGTAATGGCTGAGCTTAACGGACAGCTTAAGCCGACTCAGCTGGTATTATCCATCATCGCCGGAGCAAGCATTCAAACTCTATCCTCGGGGCTAGACCATAATCGTATCGTCCGGGCGATGCCCAATACACCGGCCCAGATTGGCGAGGGCATAAGTGTCTGGACGGCTACCCCTGAGGTAACCGAGAGCCAGAAGGGATGGGTAAGTTCCATCCTTGGGGCGACGGGTCAGGAAATTTACGTTACTGATGAAAAGTATATCGACATGGCAACCGCAATCAGTGGCAGTGGCCCGGCTTATTTCTTTCTTTTCATCGAGGCGCTGGTTGAGGCGGCGGTGAGCATTGGTCTGCCCCGTACTGTGGCACAGGAACTGGCGTTACAGACAATGCTCGGCTCCGGTCACCTTATCCAAAAGTCAGGTAAGGAACCCGCAGAGTTACGCCGTATGGTCACCTCCCCCGGTGGCACTACCGCCGAGGCTCTCCTTCAATTAGAGCAA
>JAZFUA010000172.1:0-6127 GCA_036446975.1 Dehalococcoidales bacterium | reverse complement strand
CCTTGTCTCTTTGGCCGTTGACTGGTCAGTTGGTTGGGGTGTAAAAGACTGGGAGCGATGATTGCTGGTGACAACTGGCAATTCAGGGGTCAGATAAAACAGGTCATCGAGATTGCGGTCGGGAAAGGCTTTCACCGCCCCGACAATGAAATTTTGGTTAATACGTCGTTTACCTTCCCGCACCCGGTATATCTGGCTCACCGATATTCCCATAACTGAGGCTAATTCAGTCAGGTTATTGTAGCGGCTATGGCTGAGTTCAAAGATCCTTGTCCTAACTATCATGCTAATCTCCTTTGATGACATATGGCGATATTTTAGATGATAAAGAGACATTTATCAACTATACGGAAGGTTGGCTTGATAACCGGCTCTTGATAAATTAGCCTGTGGGGAGTAATATTTTCCCTGGAGATAAAAAAGCAGGTGCTGAGAATGAGCTTCACTGATACTCACCAGGCAGACCCGTTCCGTAATCTGAGAGGGTCTGAGTCCTGGTTATTATTGAATAAACTAAATAATATTCTTGCTGAACAGGATATTGAGTCTTATATCGTTGGTGGCTGGGTGCGTGACGGGCTGTTGCAGCGAAATGTGGCTGATATTGATTTTGCCGTAGCTTCAGATGCTCTGGAAGTAGCTTCTGGAATAGCCGGTACCCTTGGCGGCAAGTACGTTCTTCTGGATAAGGAAAATCGGATTGGCAGGGTGGTGCTGCCCGATAAAGGAATTACCCCGCCAGGTGTTTTACCGGAACTGGATTTTACCACCATTAATGGCGATATTAAAACGGACCTGGCACAACGCGATTTCACCATAGATGCCATGGCGGTTAACCTCAACCAGTTCAACCAGGACTTTTCTGAAATAAAAATTATTGACCCTTTTAATGGTCAGGATGACATTCGTCGTGGTATAATCCGGGTGGTAAACGAGACAGCTTTCGCTGCCGATGCCTTGCGCCTGCTGAGGGCGGTGCGTCTGGCTGCCGGGCTTGGTTTTAACATCGAGGATAAAACTGAGTCCCTGATTCGGCTCAATGCCCACCTTATTACAGGTGTGGCCGGTGAGAGAGTAAGGGAAGAACTGCTGCGGCTGCTGACGATTCCTGCTGCCGGACAATTTATAAGTTACCTGGATGAACTGGGCTTGCTGACGGCCCTGTTTCCGGAACTGGAAATTACCAAAGGGGTTCAACAGCCTGTAGAGCACCACTGGGATGTTTTTGAGCACTCTCTCAGGACAGTAAAGGCTGTCGAATTTTTATTCCGGCAGGGGACATGGGAATACGCCGGTGACGATGTTCAGGCAGCCATTCCCTGGTCGGAGGCGCTGGCTCAGCACTTTGACCGGGAGGTTAGCAGCGGTAGCACCAGAAAGGTACTTCTTAAATTGGCAGCCCTTCTTCATGACATTAGTAAACCTCAGGCCAGGGCTATTGATGACACAGGGCGGATGCGTTTCCTGGGTCATGCCAAGGACGGGGCAGTTGTGGTGACTGATATCCTGGAAAGACTGCGCTTCAGCAGCAAAGAGATAAAGCTGGTGGAGACTGAGGTAGCCCATCACCTCAGACCCGGCCAGATGAGTCAGGAGGGGCTGCCCGGTCGGCGGGCTATTTACCGTTACTTTCGTGATACCGGGGAGACTGGCCTGGATATACTTTTTTTGAGCCTGGCCGACCATCTGGCAACCCGGGGCCCTGAGCTGGACCTGGACGGCTGGCGGGAGCATACCGGGCTGGTTGATTATGTAATTAGTCAGCGTTTTGAGCAAGAAAATATTGTGCGTCCGCTCAAACTGATTGACGGACATGATATAATTAGTAGTTTTGGTATAAATCCGGGACCTGAAGTCGGGAAACTGCTGGAATCAATAAGAGAAGCCCAGGCCTCAGGATTGGTGACTACCAGAGAAGAAGCTTTATCCTTTGTTGAGGGGTTAATGAAAAATAATGCCTAGAAAAAATACCCGTGTTTTTCTAATAGTGCTTGTAATCGCCATCCTGGCTGCCCTGGTAGTTTTCCCTATAAACAGGGGAATATTAGGTAACAGGGGAGTAAGGCTGGGGCTGGACTTACAGGGTGGCGTTCACATCGTTTACCGGGCAGACCTGTCTTCAATTGAGCCGGGTGGTTGGGCCGAATCCCTGGAAGGAGCGGTGGCAATTCTCCAGAACCGGGTTAATCCGCTGGGAGTAACTGAACCTGTTATCCAGATACAGGGTGATGACCGGATTGTCCTGGAGTTGCCCGGGCTTGACATCACGGATACGGAAAAAGAGAGACTCTCACGGGTAGTGATACTGGAGTTCGGAGAGCTGGTTAGCGGGAATGAAACAGCCCGCTGGGAAAACTCCCTGGGTAAATGGAAGCCGGCTACGGCGATAATTAACGATGAAGAGAAAACGCTGACCAGTTACTACTTTAATGAAAATACCTTTGTTCGGCGGGGGGATTTGGGGGGACTGGAGCTGATATTTGAATGGAATGAAGAGGGTAGCCAACTCTCCGAAATTATCACCGGGCGGCTGGCCGTTAATCAAGACCCCTTGGGTATCTTTGAAGGCGACGAGGCTTTGCGGGGTGAGGATGGCAGACCTATTGCCCCCCGTGTGCAGTCGACGATTATAAGCAGAGGTGTAATTACCGGACTGAACCCGGCTGATGCCACCCGCCTGTCCAGTCAATTGAATTTCGGCCGTCTGCCCGTGCCCCTGGAGATAATCTATGACCAGACAGTATCGCCGATACTGGGTTCTGATTTTGTTGTAAAGAGTGTCAGGGCCGGGCTGATCGGAATTGTAATCGTGATGCTGTTTATGATTTTCTACTACCGTCTCTCCGGCCTTTTAGCCTGCCTGGCCTTAACCTTTTACGGGCTGCTGGTGTTGGCCGTGTTTAAACTCTGGCCGGGCGGTGGAGTTACCCTGACTCTGGCCGGATTGGGTGGCTTCATCCTCTCCGTGGGTATGGCAGTGGATGCTAACGTGCTCATTTTTGAGCGTATGAAGGAAGAACTCCGAGCCGGGCGGACGCTGGGAGCGGCAATTGACACCGGATTTAATCGCGCCTGGACGGCCATCCGTGACGGCAACGTAACCACCATTATCGTTTGTGTTATTCTTTTCTGGGTAGGCAGTGTTGCCGCCGCCGGGGCCCCGGTCAAGGGATTTGCCTGGACTCTGGGCATCGGTGTGGTGGTAAGCATGTTCACCGCTATCGTGGTTACCCGGACACTGCTGCGCCTCTGCGTTGGCACCTCACTAAAGCAATGGCCCTGGTTATTCACCCCTCGCCAGAGGAAGAAAAAAGATGTTTAATATTATCTCTAAAAGGTTCTGGTACTTTTTTATTACAGCTATAGTATTGGTTATTTCTATAGCCTCTCTGGCGACCTTTGGCCTCAAAGCCGGGATTGAGTTCAGCAGTGGCTCGGTTATGACCG
Organism: Dehalococcoidales bacterium; assembly: GCA_036446975.1. GTDB lineage: Bacteria > Chloroflexota > Dehalococcoidia > Dehalococcoidales > UBA2162 > JAZFUA01. The sequence goes on along the minus strand of JAZFUA010000172.1, from coordinate 2,680 downwards.
TTGGTTTTGAGCAGAGGCTGGACAAAGCCCAGTTAAAGCAGGTACTGGCTGATTCAGGCTATACCAATGCCATTCTTCAGCGAATCGGCGAGGATGACTTCCTGATCCGTTTACCCAGGCTTGATTCGGGGGATAAAGCCGAATTAGAAGCGAATCTCTCCGTTGCCTTCAGCAGTATTATTGTGAAAGAATTCGACTCCGTTTCGCCAATGGTGGCTACCGAGACAACCCGGGATGCGGCTATTGCCGTGGTCATGGCCGGTATCGGTATCCTCTTTTATATCGCCTGGGCTTTCCGTAAAATGCCTCACCCTTTCCGCTACGGCTTCTGTGCCCTTGTCGCCCTGACCCATGATGCCCTGATTGCCATGGGCGTCTTTTCCATACTCGGTGGCATATTTAGCTGGGAAATTGACCTGATGTTCCTTACCGGCATACTGGCCGTTATCGGGTACAGCGTTAACAACACAGTGGTTGTTTTTGATAGAATCCGTGAAAACTTGCTCAAGGGAGAAAGGTTTGACTTCGAAACCGTGGTAAATAACAGCTTGGTTGAGACTTTGAGCCGTTCCCTGAATACGAGTTTAACCACCCTGTTTGTCGTCTTATCCCTGTTGCTCTTCATTGGGGCTGCCATTCAGAATTTCTCCGTAGTCCTCCTGGTTGGCATTTTCGCTGGAACCTATAGCTCGCTTTTTATCGCTCCTTCATTGCTGGTGGTCTGGCAGAAGGGTGAGTGGCGTAGATTTATCAGACGGTAAGCTTCGTCCAGAGGCATGCCGGGAGGGTAAAATATGTTTGCCACTAAAGAGAGTGTCGCCAAACTATCTATTCTGACTATCAGCTTGCTGATTGCCCTGAAAGTGGTTGCCAGTATCCTGACGGGAAGCATCGCTATTCTGGCTGACGCCGTCCACAGCGTTATTGATCTCTCCGGGGTAATTATCGGTTATATCGGCATCAAGGTTGCGGGTAAACCGGCTGATGAAGAGCATGCCTTCGGGCATGGCAAAGCGGAGAATATTGCCAGCGCTGTCATCGCCGGTTTGATATTTGTTGCCGCCGGCACAATTTTTTACCAGGCAGTTAGCAGGCTGATTTCCGGAACAATGACGGTAGAATCAGTCACCATAGGGATTTATATTACCCTGGCGGCACTGGTGATAAATACGGTTGTTTCCTGGCATGCCTTAAGGGTTTCCCGAGCCACTGATTCTATTGCCTTGGAAGCGACTGCCCGCGATATGTTTGCCGATGTATTCAGCTCGGGCGCCGTCCTGTTGGGACTGGTCCTGTTCAGATTGACGGGACTTGCCATACTTGACCCCATCGTTGCCATTTTAGTTTCAGTGATAATTGCCGGGACTGCCTACCTTACCATTAAAAAATCATTTGCCGGCCTGATGGACACCCGTTTACCTGAGGCAGAAGAGACTGAGTTACGCTCCTGTATCGAGGAACATATCAGTGAGCTGGCCGGTTTCCATGAAGTACGCACCCGTAAGGCGGGAAACCAGCGTTTTATTGACCTTCACCTTCTCCTGCCCAAGAATGTCAGTCTTGAAGAAGCCCACCGGATGTGTGACCATCTGGAAGCGGATATAGAAAGCAGGCTGCCTAACTCCAATGTAACTATCCATGTCGAGCCTTGTAATGTAGAGTGTGACCAGTGCCAGATTTCCTCCTGTGCTCTCCGCATAGATGTAACCCTCGGCCAGTAAAGGGCTAACTGGTTTTACCCTGAAAGTAACATCTCCCTGTCATTCTGAGCGTAGCGAAGAATCTCTATTATTCTCCTCTAATATCAGATTCTTCGTCATTTCGTTCCTCAGAATGACATTTGAGGCAAAGCGGGACGAACTGGAAAGGAGCAGCCTAGACAACTGACTGGATACCTGATACCACAAACCAGCTGCCAAAGCCGATAAGCAGGAAGCTGCAAACAACAAACAGCCGTTCCTGAAATTTTAACCCCAGGAGCGACTGAGTCCGGTAGACTACATTTGAAACCAGGGAAAGCCAGACCAGGTCACAGAGCCAGTGTACAATAATAAGCACAATTAATCCGGTGACTCCAAAGCCCAGAAATTTCATCACCAGCATCAGACCTATGGTTGCCCACCAGAGCAGGAAGTAGGGGTTCAGTCCGCTGGTTATGATACCGGCCACCAGGGCGCTATAAGGTAAATCCTCACCTCGCTGGACTACTTCAGCCCGGGCGCGAAACATGGCGATGCCCATCCAGATAATCATTGCCCCGCCCAGCAGGCTCAGTACCAGTTGCAGGGTAATGTTCTCAAAGAAACGAGCAAAACCGAAATATATAAGAAGTATCAGGGGCACTTCTATTATGGCGTGGCCAAGAGCTATCCAGACGCCGGCCCAGGGCGAGCGGTAGCTTTTAGCCACTGTCAATGCAAACATCGGACCGGGCATCATTACCCCGGATAGTGAAATTACCACCACGCTGGCCAGAATCGGAAGCACGCCTCACCTCTCTTGGGTTTTTACTGGATTGTAACATATCGGTTTCCCCAAGTCTCCGGTAGGAGGCTTTGTATCAAAAGGGAGTTCGTCTGTGTCACCCTGGAGCGAAGCGAAGGGTCTCAGGGTTGGGAGGGGGTATACAGACAGGTCGTTACCCACCCCGCCCTGAGATTCTTCAGTCGTCCCGATTCCA